>NZ_JBEORG010000022.1:0-126018 GCF_040302145.1 Spirillospora sp. NPDC127506
CACTGGGGTTCCGCAACCTGACCAACTACATCGCCAGATCACTACTCGAGACCGGCGGCTTCAAACCGCAACTACACCCTCGATCGTGAAGAGCCGGTTATGGACCGGGCTGGCGAGCAGGATGTGGTGCGCAGGTCTGCGTGACGTGCGGCGATCTGTGCGTCGCGCAGGTCGATCCCCGACGCAACCCGAGCGCCCGCCCACGCTGGGTGAGGTAGTTGCGCGTCGGGGGCGGCGTCTAGAGTCTGCGTCGTGAGTGAGACTGGAGCCGATGTCGACGAGCGCGTTGCCGAGGCGTGGGGGCGGGTCGAGGCGGGCCTTGGCCGCATCCTGCCGGATTCCCTGCGGCAGCTCAACGCGCAGGCCACGGCACAGGAAATCAATGCAGTGGAGGCTGCCTTGGCGATCCCGCTGCCCCGGGATTTCCGCGCTAGTCTCCGCATTCACAACGGAACCGACCCCGGCTCGAGTTTGCCACTCCCTGCGCCCAGCCCGGTACCACTGACTTATCTCTGCGACACCAACGCGATCATCGAGATGACCCGGATGTGGCGCGACAACCATCATCCGGAGCCGGAGTGGGACGATCCTCAGGTCTGGGCATACCTGGTCGAAAGAAAGATGCTCTGGCTGAACGGGCCGGTACGGCCGATCATCGGTTCGCCCGACGCAGTGGTCGTGGGCGACATGAACGGTGATGTGCAGTGGCTGCTCGACTTTGATCCGGCCCCGGGAGGAACGCCCGGACAAGTGGTTCGGGTTGACGTCGAATGCGCCTCATGGGACGTATTGGCTCCGTCTTGGACACAGCTGCTCGTTCGCTACGCCGAAGATCTGGAACTGTACGCGGCTGATCCTGATAGCTCGAAGCTGAAGATCGATCACCTCGGACCGGCCTGCGAATGGGGCAGCACACCGGCGGACTCATGGGGAATGCGTCCCGCATGGCTCCAGGACGTCCAACCTCGAAGTCCGTACGCGACGTGATTGCCCTCGTGCAACCGTCCTCACGCACCCGACGCCGCCCGCCGGTGTGTCCGACGAGCAGTCGGCGCGGGGTTGCATGGCCTCGGCGGCTGCCATGCGTTGTCGGCTCTAATGGGATTACGTCCTGACGGAGTACCACGTCGCTGCGGCGCGGAGGAAACGGAGAACCCTTTCCGCCGGCACCTCGCACGGGCGGAGGACGGGCCCGTCGGACGTGATCCAGACGTTAGCGCCGAGCTGCTCGCCGTCGCCGAGGCGCTCCGCGTTGAGGGAGATCACTTTGCCTTCCGCGCGAGTGACGCGGGTGACGCCCCACGACTCGCCGTCCACTTCCGCGCGAGTCCATCCCTCCGGGATGGCCCCGATCAGCGCACCGAGCTCCTGGTCCATTTGCCTCCCTCTCGCCGGGCCGGTAGTTCGCGGACTATTCGTCGGGGACGATGTGAATCGCCGCCTCTTCCGCGGAGGCGCCCGCGGCGTCGATGCCGACGTCATCGGCTTGAAAGTCCGACGACGGGTCACCGGCATCCTGGGGAGCCCAGACGAGCCGTCCCGCCCTCAAGTCGCCGACCTGGTCGTCGATCGGCTCGCCGTCGGTATCGGATGTGTCGCCGATCCCGTCGCCGGCCTCGTCGGCTGTGAGGTCGGGAACCTCACGGGCAAGTCTCTGGCCGAGTGGTTCCTTCGTACCGGCCTCGTAGGCGGTGAGCCCCCAAGCCCGGCTTCCGATCGGGTGGTCCGGGGGCGAGTAACCCGGACCCTCGACGTCTTCGCCGAGCTCATCGGCATCGAGACTTTCCTCTGCCGGGAGCAGGTTTTCGTCGTCGTCCATGACGCTCCTCTGTTGCCGCCGCGGCGGCGTCTGATGCAGCCGATCGAATGCCCGGGGCCGACCGCCTCGGCATGGGCCGACCCGCGGACCGCGGGTCCGCGGGTCGGTGGTGTCAGGCCGTCGACCGCTTCGGGAGCTTCCACCCGGGACGGGGGAAGTGGCAGGTGTAGCCGTTGGGGTACTTCTGCAGGTAGTCCTGGTGCTCGGGCTCGGCCTCCCAGAAGTCGCCCGCCGGGGTGACCTCGGTGACGACCTTGCCGGGCCACAGGCCCGAGGCGTCCACGTCGGCGATCGTCTCCTCGGCGACGCGCTTCTGCTCGTCGCCGATGTAGAAGATCGCTGAGCGGTAGCTGGTGCCGATGTCGTTGCCCTGGCGGTTCTTCGTCGTCGGGTCGTGGATCTGGAAGAAGAACTCCAGCAGCGCCCGGAAGTCGGTCTTGTCGGTGTCGTAGACGACCTCGATGGACTCCGCGTGGGTGCCGTGGTTGCGGTAGGTGGCGTTGGGGACGTCGCCGCCGCTGTACCCGACGCGCGTGGACACGACGCCGGGCTGGCGGCGGAACAGCTCCTCCATCCCCCAGAAGCAGCCGCCGGCGAGGATTGCCTTCTCGGTGGTCATGTCGTCTCCTTACTCGTGAACAGGGTCCGGTACCCGCCATACCCTGCTTCCGCCAGGTCGTCGAGGTGGATGAACCGCAACGACGCGGAGTTGATGCAGTAGCGCAGGCCGCCCTTGTCTGCGGGGCCGTCAGGGAAGACGTGGCCCAGGTGGCTGTCGGCGTGCAGCGACCGGGCCTCCACCCGGATCATCCCGTGGCTGGAGTCGTCGCGCTCGACGACGTTGGTCTTGTCGATCGGCTTGGTGAAGCTCGGCCAACCGGTCCGGCTGTCGAACTTGTCGACCGACGCGAACAGCGGCTCGCCGGAGACGACGTCGACGTAGATGCCGGGCTCGTGGTTGTCCCAGTAGGCGTTGGCGAACGGGCGCTCGGTGCCGTCCTGCTGGGTCACGCGGTACTGCTCCGGATCGAGCTGCGAGACGGCTTCCGGGTTCTTGTGGTACTGGGTCTGCCGTGGCACGGCTCTCCCTTCCCGACCTTGCGGTGTGGAGCTTGGGAACCAGGCGAAGCGCACCTGGACGCACATGTACAGACGCTCCACAGTCCCGCCATATTCCCGTACGACTGGACTTTACAGTCCATTGATCGTATCTGGGGCGTGTCCGACCGGGGCGCCCGGACGTCTCCTGACGCCGCGAGGCGCGACCTCACTGGGAGAGCACGGGAGGTCAAGCAAACAGCCGCCCCCGTCGAGTGCCCACAGGTGGCGGGCGTGGCCGAGCTGTCATGGACGTTCGAGTCCAGATCAACTAGGAGATCGGGCCGGTCGCTGATCAAGGCTTCCGGGCCGGCCGGTGCCCGGTCTCCGCACCCCGGCAAGCCGGTCGCTCGCGTGCCACTACGGGCGGGTCCGCTACTCCGGCCGCGACGTGAATCCGGGGGTGGCGCCCTCGGCCAGCTTGAGCCGGGTCCAGACGTTCATGTTGATGACGATCCCGATGATCTCGAGGATCTCCTCCGGCGAGAAGTGCTCGGCGAGCGCGTCGTGCCGGGCACCGAAACCGTCGGCGACGGTCGCGTCCGCGACGCGGGTGAGCGCCTCGGTGTAGGCGAGGGCGGCGCGGGCCGCGTCATCGTGGAAGTCCGTCTCCCACCAGGCGGTCAGAGTGTCGATCACCGGCCGGGGGACGCCGGCGTCGCGTGCCGCCTCGTAGTGAAGGTTGAGGCAGTAGGTGCAGTTGTTGATCTGGGATACCCGCAAGCGCAGGAGCTGGGCGAGCCGGCGCTCGATGCGCAAGTGGGCCTTGTAGCCGAAGGTGTCGGCGCCGTGGCGGGCGAGTTCGGCCAAATCCTCGTTGGCGGAGCTGTCGACCCGCCGGTTGGTGGTGGTCACGTCGCTCATCTCGGTACTCCTTCCGGCATCGGTGAGCTCCCAGCGAAGGTACCCAGACACGTTGTTGGACTCTGTAGTCCGGATCAAGGTGCGGTACAGGCTGAGGTAAACCGGAGTTATTCGGCGGCCCGCGCCAATATCCGGAGGCCAGCCTGCCGCGTCCGCCATCGGAGCCGTACGGCATCACGGTGTGCCCATCGACCGCATTCGTGCGGCGAGTTCAGGTCCGTTCAGATCAAGCTCGCGTACGTGGCAAGCAAAGTGGACTTGACCGACCAGTTCTTCTGTGGCCAGGTTCGGGCGCCTGGTGAGGGCGATCGTGATGACGGACGAGGCCGCGGGAACGGCCGGGATGCGCGCTGGGCAATGACACTCGGGGCTGTCGGCGGTCCAGCGGGTGTCGGCCTCACCGACTGGACCCGCGACGGCACCTTGGCTGAGGCGATCGCGGTCGGGGCACCGTCCCACCGCCGAATGATCCGATCTAGATGACCGAGGGGCATCGTCAACGCCGAAGGAAGCCGCACCTAGGCCGGTAGCCTTGCCTGCGTGACCGGGCCAGAGAGTGCCGAAAAGGGGCGGAGGCTGACCCGCCGCGGCGCGGCGACAAGGCGGCGCATCGTCGCCGCCGCAGCCGAGCTCATGTACATGAAAGGGGTCAGCGCGACCACTCTGGACGAGGTCCGCGCCGCGAGCGGCACGAGCAAATCTCAGCTCTACAACCATTTCGCCGACAAGGAAGAACTGGTCCGCGCCGTAGTCCTGCTCCGCGCGCAAGAGATTATGGAGCGCGAGCACGCGGCGCTGCAGCGCCTCAGGTCGTTCAATGGCCTGGTCCGGTGGAGGGACGCACTCGTCCAGCGCAATTCGCTGCAGAAAGGCGCATACGGCTGCATCCTCGGTTCTCTCGCCGCGGAGGTCTCCGACCAGGACGAAGTCGCCCGCTCAACGCTGGCGGAGACTTTCGACCAGTGGGAAAAGCTCATCGAGACCGGGCTGCGTCGCATGCAGGACGCCGGGACACTCGCCTCCGAAGCCGACCCCCGGAAGCTCGCGGTCGGGCTGATGGCGGCGCTGCAAGGGGGCTACCTGCTGGCCCAGACCGCCCACGACGTCACGCCCATGGAGATCGCGCTCGACATGGCGCTCGACCATGTCCGGATGTTTCTTTCGACTTGATGCGTCTGCACCTGGGTCGCCAGACCGACCGCCCTACGCCGTAAGCCCTGAACTCGACGACGCCGCCCTGTCACCTCGCCACATGCCTCAGGCGGGCGGACGCGAGCTCCGGAATGGTGGATGGTGTCGGATCGGGGCGGGGGTGCGTTCGTACCAGGAGTGAGACGCCGACCGCGCTGCTGATCACGGCGCACTGCCATGCGTCGACCAGACCCGACTACCGACTTGGACAGGACGATGACCGATTCGACGGCGACCAGCGGAACCAGGCCCTTCCGATTCGGGGTCGTCGCCCCGATCACGGCGGACCTGCGGACGTGGCGAGACCAGGTGCACCGTATCGCCGACAGCGGCTACTCCACGCTGCTGATGCCCGACGTTCCACGATGGCAGCCGGCGCCGGCCCCTACGCTGGCCGTCGCGGCCAGCCTCACCGACCTGCGGGTCGGCTCCTGGGTGTATGCCTCACCGCTGCGTCCGGCGTGGAGCACCGCGTGGGAGGCGCACTCGCTGTCGGTGCTCACCGAGGGTCGCTTCGAGCTGGGCATCGGCACCGGCAGGCCCGGTATCGAGGACGAACTCCGCGAGCGGGGACTGCCCGTCCCACCACCGGCCGAGCGGTTGGCCCAGGTGCGCGACACCGTGGCGGAGCTGCGGGAACTCGACGGTCCCGACGTGCACACGCCGGTCGTGGTGGCCGTGCGCGGGCCGAAGGCCCGGGCTCTGGCCGCAGAAGTCGCGGACACGGTCGCGTTCGCGCTGATGCCGGGAGACGATCGGGCCGCGATCACCCGCGTGGTGCGCGGCTTCCGCGCCCTCGCCGCCCGGGACGTCGAACTGGCGCAGCACGTGGCGGTGGTCGGCGACGCCGTCGCGCCGTTCATGGCGTCGCCCGACACCGACCCTGCGGCGCTTCGCGCGGTGGACTCGCTGGCAGTGCTGCCGGACGACCCCGCGGCGGCCGCCGAGGAGGTCCAGCGCCGACGGGACGAACTCGGGATCTCCTACTTCGTCTTCGGCGCCGGCGCCGCCGAAACGCTCGCACCCGTCGTGGCCGGGCTCGCCGGACGCTAGGCGGGTCGACTGACACCGGCAAGTGGACAACCATCACGGAACAGCCTGATGAAATCACTCCCCCGACGACCGCAGGTAGGCCATCAGGGCCTTCCCGCGCGGCGACAGGCGGTAGCCGGTCTCCAGGCTTTCGGTGAGGCCCAGGGCCTTAAGGCGGCGGACGTCGGACTTGAACGGGAGCTTGTCCCGGTCAAGGCGTTCGGCCAGGTCCATGGCGCGCAGGCCGGGGTGTTCCTCGATGAGCCGGAGGACCTCGCGGGTCCAGGGGGCGCGGCGGCTGCGGGCGTCGACGGCGTCCAGCTCGGCCTTGAGGCCGGCCAGTTCCCGGTCGGTCAGGTCGGCGTCCGCGGCCAGTTCCGAGCGGGGGTCGGGGCCGCCCAGGTGGAGCATGACGCGGTGGTAGCCGCCCTCCTTGCGGCTCTTGGACAGGGCGGTGAGCAGCGCCTCGCGGTCCTGGAACCCCGAGCGCAGCGCGTCCTCCTCGGTGATCTCCTCGGGGGTGACGGGCGTGACCGAGTCGATCACGACGATCCCCGCCCAGGTGCGCTGGGTGCTGCCCGCGCGCACCCGGGGTTGTGCCCACACCCGGAACACCCGGTCGATCCGCCCGCCCGCGATCCCCTCAAGGACCTCCCGCCTGAACAGCATCGTTCCTCCCGCTGGTACGCCCGCCTCATGGAGATGCCCGGTTTCGGCATGCCGCCACCCACCGGTGCCCAGCCTCGGGTATCCGCGCAGCATTACCGGCTCACACCCCATGGAGGGCGGGTCCCGCAGCGCCTACGCTGACACCATGACGGACGACGCGGACCGTCCCGCCCGGGTCGAGGACGTGCACGAACTCGCGCTCGCCATGCCGCATGTCACCATCTACCCCGGCACCGAGGACAAGCCCGTCTACCAGGTCGGCGGGAAGTCGTTCGTCTTCTTCCGGAACCCGCGGCCGGACGCCGTCGATCCCGTGAGCGGCGAACGGTACCAGGACGTGATCGTTTTCTGGGTTCCGTCCGAAGAGGACAAGCAGGCCCTCGTGCAGGACCAGTCGTCGCCGTTCTTCACCACCCCGCATTTCAACGGCCACCGGTCCGTGCTGCTGCGGGGAAGCCGCGTCGGCGAGCTCAGCCGCGGCGAACTGGCGGAAGTCGTCCAGGACGCGTGGCTCTCGCGCGCGTCGAAACGCCGTGCGGCGGAATGGCTCAAGGCCCATCCGCCGGCGTGACCGCCGTCACCGGCGGTGCCGAGCCGGGACGCGACGTCCCGGTACGGGCACCGGCGCCGGGGCAGAATGCCAGGCATGACTCAGACTGTGGATCTCGCCGGGGGCACCGCACTGCCGTTGATCGGCTTCGGGACGTGGCAGCTGCGGCCCAAGGCGGCGTACGAGTCGGTGCGTGCGGCGCTGGAGATCGGTTACCGGCATGTCGACACGGCGACGCTGTACAAGAACGAGGCGGACGTCGGCCGGGCGGTGAAGGACAGCGGCCTCGACCGGGAGCAGGTCTTCATCACCACCAAGCTGCGCCCGCAGGACGCGCGCCACGCCCGCCGCACCCTGGAGTCGAGCCTCCGGCTGCTGGACACCGACTACGTGGACCTCTGGCTGATCCACTGGCCGACCGGCCGGGACGAGTTCATCTCGACATGGCAGGAGTTGCTGGCCGCCAAGGATGCCGGTCTGGCCCGCAATGTCGGGGTCAGCAACTACAGCCCGGCACAGATCGACATGCTGACCGACGCCACCGGGCGGCAGCCGTCCGTCAACCAGATCCCGTGGAGCCCGGCCCAGCACGACCCGGCCTTGCTGGACGAGCACCGCCGCCGCGGGATCGTCGTCGAGGGCTACAGCGGGCTGAAGAACACCGATCTGCGCGATCCGGTCATCACCGAGATCGCTCAGCGGTACGGGGCCACGCCCGCCCAGGTCGTCCTCCGCTGGCATCTGGAGCACGGCATCGTGATCCTGCCCAGGTCTTCGCGCCGCGAGCACATCGCCGCCAACTTCGACCTGGACGGCATCGCCCTCACCAAGGAGGAGGTCGCCGCGATCGACTCGCTCGCATGATCCGGCGGCCGGCCGGAGCCGAGTAGGCCCCGCCTTCTCCGCACGGCATCACTTCTGCGCCGCTTCGTCGTGCTCGGGGTCGAGGAGGGCCCAGATCTCGGCGAGGGCGCGGAGGTGGTCGTCGGTCAGGCGGCTGAAGAACAGTTCGCGCAGATCTTCGTGATGCCGGCGCCGTGCCCGGCGCGTCAGCGCCCGTCCCTCGCTCGTCAGGGTCGCGTCGAAACCGCGGCCGTCGACGGCCGACCGGCGCCGTTCGATCAGCCCCCGGCTCTGCAGGCGGTCGGCGAGGCGCGTGAACCCGCCGCTGGACATCAGGCGGCGCTGGGCGAGCTCCGTCATGCGCATGCCGCCCGGCCCCGCCTCGTAGAGCAGGGACAGGACGCTGTACTCGGCCATGCTCACGTTCAACGTCGCGAGGCCCGCCTCCAGCGCGCGCCAGAGCCGGTCGTGAGTCAGCAGGAACCCCCGCCAGGCCTCCTGCTCAAGGTCTCGCAGACCCTCGGTCGCCATAGGCCGCACCGTATCCGGATGCCATCGCCCCGACCAACCGGAAATATTTGCCTGCGCAGACAAGTTGTTGCGGAGGCGCCGGGGCACGACCGCTCCGGACCGGCCGCACCGCCGAGGCCGGCGGCGGGCCGGCGACAGAGAGGACCGGACATGGCATTCGAGATCGGCATCATGACGTTCGGCGAGATCACGGAGGACCCCGTCACCGGCGCCGTGCCGTCCCCGCGGCAGCGCGCCCGCGAGACCATCGAGCAGGCGGAGGTCGCCGACCAGGCCGGGCTGGACGTGTTCGGCGTCGGCGAGCACCACCGCGGCGACTTCGTCGGGTCCGCCCCGTCCATCCTGCTGGCGGCCGCGGCGGAGCGGACGGAGAACATCCGGCTGACGAGCTCGGTCACCGTGCTCGGCTCGGAGGACCCGGTCCGCGTCTGGGAGCAGTTCGCGACGATCGACCTGCTGTCGGCCGGGCGCGCCGAGATCATCGCGGGGCGCGGCTCCTACACCGAGTCCTTCCCGCTCTTCGGCTACGACCTCCGCGACTACGGGGACCTCTTCCGCGAGAAGCTCGACCTCCTGCTCAAGATCCGCGAGCAGAACCCGCTCACCTGGCAGGGGCGGTTCCGCCCCGCGCTGGTCGACGCCGACATCGCGCCCCGCGCCGACGGCGAGACCATCCCGATCTGGGTGGGCGTCGGCGGGTCGCCGGCGTCCGCGATCAGCACCGGACGGCTCGGCCTGCCCATGGCGCTCGCGCTGCTGCTGGGGCCGCTGACCTTCCACGAGCAGACCGTCGACCTCTACCGGCGGTCGGCCGCGGAGGCGGGGCACGACCCGGACGCGCTCCCGATCAGCATCAACGTGCACGGGTACGTCGGGCGCACCAGCCGGCAGGCGAGGGACGTCATGTACCCCTACTTCGCGAAGGGCATGGCGGAGAACAACCACCAGCGGGGCAAGGGGCTCCTCATTCCCCGGGCCGCCTTCGACGCGCAGGCGTCGCCGAGGGCCGGCCTGCTGGTCGGGAGCCCGCAGGAGATCATCGACAAGCTGCTCACCTACCACGAGCTGTACGGCGTGACCCGCGCCATCATCCAGATGGGCTTCGGCGGGATGCCGCAGAAGGAGCACCTGGAGGCGATCGAGCGGCTCGGCACCGAAGTGGCGCCGGTCGTGCGCCGCGAAATCGCTTCGCGCGAAAGGAGCGCGGCATGACCACGGCAGCGGCGATCGAAAGGGACGCGCACATGGACGCGCACATGGACGGGGCGGTGCTACGGGTCGTCGTCGTCAACGGCAGCCCGAGCCGCCCGTCCAAGACAATGGGGCTCGTGGACGTCGTCCTCGACACGCTGGAAAAGATGCTCCCGATCGAGACGTCCCGGATCGACGTGTACGGCCTCGGGCCGGGATTCACCGGGGCGACCGAGCGCGACGGCGTCCCGCCCGAGATCGAAGCCGCGCTCCGGCTCGCCGAGGAGGCCGATTTCCTGATCGCGGCGGCACCGGTGTTCCGCGGCTCCTACCCCGGCATGTTCAAGCACTTCTTCGACCTCATCGACCAGTACGCGCTCGCCAACAAGCCCGTCCTGCTCGCCGCGACGGGCGGCGGCGACCACCACGCGCTCGTCCTGGAGCACGCCATGCGCCCGCTCTTCGGCTTCTTCCAGGCCCTGACCGTCCCGGTCGCGGTCTTCGCCTCCGCGGGCGACTTCGACGGGACGACGCTGCTCAACCCGCGTGTCTACGGCCGCATCCAGACGGGCCTGACGGACGTGGCGGACCTCCTCCGGAGCCGCGCGACCGGCGTACGCACAACCCCCGGCGGCGGGTGACGGCGGGAAGTAGCCTTGGCCGGTGTTCTCGGCTCAAGGTCCTTCCCTGCGCGAACTGGCGATCCAGGCGTTGTCGTCGGTCGAGCGCGGCTACGACCTGCTCGCGCCGAAGTTCGACCACACGCCGTTCCGCACGCCCGACGGCGTTCTCGACGCGACCGCCGAGGCGTTGCGTCCGCTCGGGCCGTTCGGTGACGGGCTGGACGTGTGCTGCGGCACCGGCGCCGGCATGCAGGTGCTCGCCTCCGCCTGCCGGGGACGGATCACCGGCGTCGACTTCAGCGCCGGCATGCTGGCCCGGGCGCGCACCGCGCACCCGGAGGCCGAATTGGTGCGGGCGGACGTCCGGGCCCTTCCTTTCGCCGGGGCTTTCGACCTCGCGGTCACGTTCGGCGCGCTCGGGCACCTGCTGCCCTCCGAACGGCCCGCGCTCTTCTCCGGCGTGCACCGCGCGCTGCGGCCCGGCGGCGTCTTCGCGTTCCCGATCGGCGCGCCTCCGCCCATCGGCTCGTTCTGGTACTGGGCCCTGCTCGGATTCGACGTGACCATGCGCATCCGGAACGCCGTGTGGCGTCCGCCGTTCGTCATGTACTACCGCACCTGCCCGCTGAGCGCGGTGCGCGACGACCTGGCGGCGGCCGGATTCACCGTGACGACGCGCCCTCTGGCAGCCCTCGGCCGACGTGAGGACGGCAGCCCGCGCTACCGGCTCGTCCTCGCCCGCAAATCCAAACGCAGGCTCTGGTTAGGGTTCGAGGATGGTCAGTTTCCGGGTTGACGACGTAACTCCGGCCGAGGAGAAATTGCCTGTGCTGGCGGTCGGGGATTTGTTCCCGGACGCGCTGGTGTTCGGCGGAGATCCGGCAATGCCCGTACTGGAGAACGACGGAGTGCAGCCGCTCCTCAGCGCCGTGGGGCGGGCGTTCGCCGGGCACCGGCCGCTGGTGCTGTCGCCCGATGCGGTTTGGCTGACCATCATGCAGGGGCTGGCCCAGCACGTGCGGTTGAACTCCGAGGAACTGCGGCCGCGGCTGGTCGGCCACGCCGGGAAGAAACGGCTTTCCGTCGTCGTCGACGGGGCCATGCCCGCGGACGCCGATTCCTGGCAGGTCCTCGCGGAGGAGTTCGAGAAACTGCTCCTGGACGAGATCGGCCCTGCCGCGCCGTTCGAGTGCGACTTCTCCACCAGTACCCAGGTCGAGCGGATGGCCGGGCGGGTCGCGCTCCTGGACGTCTACTCGCCGTACTTCGCACTGTGGGTGACGTTCGTCTGCGGCATCCCGTCCATCACGCTGACCGGCACGGTCGAGGACTGGCGGAAGATCCGGGAGCGGGTGGACGCGGTCGCCGCGTTCGGGCTGGAGGCGTGGTGCCGGTCGCTGGCGCCCATCGCCGACCAGTTCGTCCGGGCCGCGCAGGGCGATGTCGACGTCGAGTTCTGGCGGCGCATCTACAGCCCGATCGACGCCTACGGCGGTGAGGTGATCACCGGGTGGGCGGCGCGCTTCTACCCGTACCTGGAGTCCGACGGCGAGGTCGGCATGCCGAACCCGCTGCTGGAGCTGCCGATCGACGAGCCGCGGGACGCGATGACCGAGCGCGGCTTCTACCACGGTCCGGGCATCCGCAGCGACGCCGTGCCGGCCGCCCTGTCGCGGGTGGTCGTCAACGTCAACGACCGGGCCGGCGGCGAGAACCGGGCCGTGGCCCTGCACGCGGGCCTGGTGGGCGTGGCGCAGGACGGCGGCGGCGCGCTGCGGCCGGCCGCCGGCTGGTACCTGGCCCCGGCGGCGGTCGAGATCGACGACGTCGCCGACCGGATCGTCCGCGAGCACGACGCCGCCCCGGCCGAGGACTGGCGGTCGTTCCGCATGCCGGCCGACCTCGTGGCGCTCTACCGGCGCATCGGGCGGGCGACGCTGTTCGGCGGCGCGTGGCGGCTGCGTCCCGCGGACGGCCACCGGTACGTCTGGCGCGGGGAGGACCGCCGCTCGCTCGCGACGGTCATCGATCTCGCCGACGGCAGGAGCATCGCCGCCGCCGTGGACGAGGCCACGGGCACGACCCACTGGATCGCCTGCCGCGTCGAGGCGGACCCGTCGTCCTCGAAGCTCCGGCTGGTGGACGACCCGGCCGACGTCCCGGTGTACGGCACGTCGCTCGCCCTGCTGCTGGACGCCGCCCTCGACTCCGGCGGCGACATCTCGCACCTGGAGACCGGCCGCCTCGACCAGCTGGACGCCCGAGGGCGATGACGGGTCGGTCGGTGACCGGCTGACCGGGCACGGCTATACAGTCAGGTGCGTGCAAGAGGTCGAAGTCGATTTCGGAGCCGGGCCAAGGCGAATCGTGAAGTCGACTCGCGTGCTCGACCTCACTCCAGGCGACGGCGGGCTCACCCCCTCCGAGGGGCCGATCGACTGGTCTCAGTTGGACAAGCTTCCGGAATGTCTCACCGTTCAGTGGTCCGGCCCCGAGCGCGGCATCATCGACGCGCTCGCCGCGCGTCCTGATATCCGATTCCTGTACTGGAGCGATGCCTCCGGCGACATCGACCTCACTGCGACCCACGTCGGGACGGTCCGGCTGGACGGCGCCCGGCTGCGCAGCATCCGCCTTCCAGAGTCGGTGACCTCGCTGCTCCTGCAGAAACCGCCGGCGACGCTGCGGGTCGACGCGCCCGATTCGGGCCGCGGGCTCGACCTGCGGTTCTTTCCGTACGGGCCGGACGTTGTCATACCGGACGGTCTGCGAGGCGTGTCCAAGCTGTGGCTCTGGGTCGGAGGGGCCGTCTCCGCCAGGACCCTGGCAGAGCTGACCGGCCTGGAAGAGCTGACGATCACGTTCGGTGATCCACCCGGTGTCGCCACCGACCTCGACGTACTGCGCACATTCGAGCGCCTCCGCTCGCTGCAGCTCGATGACGCCTACGGCCTCGCCCCGGAAGAGCTGCCGGACCAGCCGTCGCTGCGGCACATCGAACTCCAGGGAACCAGCCGGACGATCGCCGTCGCCGTCGAGGCGCGGTTCGGGGGCCGCGGAGTCGACGTGACGATCATCGGCGCCAAGTCGGAGGCGTGGCTGTCGGCCCACATGGACAACCCGTTCCGGGACTGGGTGAAGGACTCCGAAGCATTCGCTACGGCGGCATGCGAAGCCTTCGACCGCGCACGGCGAGCGATCGGGCCATCCGAAGATCGGGACGCCGCCGAACGGGCCCTGCATCGCTTCGTCGCCGACCTGAACGCGATCCAGTCCGAGTACGGCATGATCGAGACGGATTATCGCGAGCAGGCCTGGGATGCATACCGTGGCCTGGCCGAACGGGCCCACGTTCCCGTCCGGCAGGCCGGCCGGTGGTTCGACGAGGCCCGCCGTTTCTGACCTCTGCCGTGGCCGGTGAGGCCGGGCCGGATACGGGTTTCAGGCGCACGCTTCGAGGATCGCGGTGGTCACCGCGTCCGGTTCGGAGACGGCCAGGGCGTGGGAGGCGCCGGGGATCTCCTGGGTGCCACGGGACGAGGCACGGCCGGCCATGAAGTGCATCAGGGCGGCCGGGATGTTGCGGTCCTCGGAGCCGAACACGAACCAGGACGGGATGGTGCGCCACGCCGGCTCGTCCACGGAGAGTCCTCCGGTCAGCGCGCGTTCCGTCACCGGGCGCTGGGTGGCGGCCATCAGGGCGGCCTCGTCCGCGTCCAGGTCGGCGCAGAACTGGGCGTGGAACTTGTCCGAAGCGATCCGGAGCTCGTTGCCGCCATCTGTGAGCGGGTAGCCGTCCAGTGCCGCACCGAGCGTGCTGCCCTCGAACTTCTCCGACAGCATGAACGCGGTCTCGTCCGTGTCGGGTGCGAAGCCCGCGACGTAGACGAGGGCCTGGACGGCCGGGAGCCCGGCGGCCGCCTCGGTGATGACCATGCCCCCGTAGGAGTGCGCGGCCAGGACGACGGGACGGTTCAGGCCCGCGACCACGTCGCGGACGTAGGTGCCGTCGCCGGGGACGCTGCGCAGCGGGTTGCCGGCCGCGACGGCGTCGTATCCGCGATCGTTCAGGCGCTCGATGACGCCGTTCCAGCTCGCCGATTCCGCGAAGGCTCCGTGTACGAGGACGATGGTGGGACGGTCGGTGCTCATGGGTTCGCCTTTCCGAGGGCGGTCTTGAGGACGTCGATGGCCTGGGCGGTGGCGGCCCGCGCGGCATGGGTGTCGCGGACGGTGTTGAGCATCATGAAGTCGTGCAGGATGCCGTTGTAGCGGACGCTGGTGGTCGGGACGCCGGCCTCGGTGAGCCGGCGGGCGTACGCCTCGCCCTCGTCGCGCAGCACGTCGTTCTCGTCCACGATGATGAAGGCGGGCGGGAGTCCGCGCAGGTCGTCCAGTGTGGCGCGCAGCGGTGAGGCGGTGACCTCGGTCCGCTGGACGGGGTCCGGGGCGTAGGCGTCCCAGAACCACGCCATCGCATTGGCGGTCAGGTACGGGCCGCCGGCGAACTCGCGGTAGCTGCCGGTGTCCCGCCCGGCATCGGTCACCGGGTAGTACATCGACTGGTGGACGAACCGGACGTCGCCGCGCCGCTTGGCCATGATCGCCAGCGCGGCGGTCATGTCGCCGCCGACCGAGTCGCCCGCGACGGCCAGCCGGGACGCGTCCAGGCCCTCGTCCGCCCCGGACCGGGTGATCCACTGCGCGGCGGCGTACGCCTGCTCGATCGCGACCGGGTAGCGGGCCTCGGGCGAACGGTCGTACTCCACGAACACGACCGCCGCGTTCGCCCCGGCCGCCAGTTCGCGGACGAGCCGGTCGTGGGTGCCCGCGTTGCCCAGCACCCAGCCGCCGCCGTGCACGTACAGCACCACCGGCAGCGGGCCGGACGTCCCGGTGGGTTTGACGACGCGCACCCGGACGTCCCCCACGTCCGCCGGCACGGTGATCCACTTTTCGTCCACCTCGGGCAGCGGCACCGGTGCGGCCTGCAGGTCGTCCAGGACCTTGCGGGCCTCGTCCACGGGCAGCTCGTAGATGAACGGCGGCTTGGACGTCGCGTCGGCGAAGTCCCTCGCAGCCGGTTCCAGAATGTGGTTGCTCATGCCGACAACTGTCGTCGGGCGAAAGCCCCTGGGGACCAGGGTGGGGCACGGGCCTTGTCCCTAGCGGACGGGGCCTGGGATCAGGCCCGGCCCGTGGCGGAGGTGCGCTGGAGTTGCCTCCGCGAGGTGATCCCGAGCTTGCCGAACGTCTTGCGCAGGTGCCATTCGACGGTGCGCGGGCTGATGAAGAGCCGTGCCCCGATCTCGGGGTTGGTCAGCCCTTCCCGGACGAGCCGGACGATCTGGGCTTCCTGCGGGGTCAGCTCACCGGCGGTCTCGACGGCACGTTTGCGGACGTGCTCACCGGTGGCCCGCAGTTCGGTCGCGGCCCGTCCAGCGAAGGCCTCCATGCCCATCGCGGTGAACGACTCGTAGGCGGCGCGCAACTGCTCGCGGGCGGACCGCTGGCGGCGCCGCCGCCGCAGCCACTCCCCGTACAGCAGGTGGGCCCGGCCGAGTTCACCGGGGACGCCGGCGCGCCCGAGCCGGTCGATCGCCTCCCGGTAGTGATCCTCGGCGGTGGCGCCGTCGCTCATGAGCGCCCGGCACCGGGCGTGGACGCCCAGTGCCCAGTCCGTACCGGCCGGGACGGTCGCCTCGCCGAGGTGCCGGAGGGCGACGGCGGCGTCCCCGGGCCTCCCGGCGCGCGTCGCCGCCTCGACGTACTCGACCAGCGCCCACGGCCCGGTGCCGATGGCCGCCGGGCGGTCCTCACCGGCCTCCGGGACGGCGGCGAGCGCGTCCCGGTAGCGGCCGAGGCCGTTGCACAGCACGGCCTTCGCCCACGCGCCGACGGTGAGCGCGTTGCCCTCGCCCCGGCGCCGCGCCTCCGCCGCGACGGTCTTCATCAGCCCGGCGAACTCGGCGCCGCGGCCCTGCCACGCGGCGACGAGCAGGCCGCCGTAGGGCGGGACGGGGATCCCGATCGCCTCCGACACCGTCGCGACCTCCTCGACCAGCGAGGCGGCGGCGGCCAGCTCGCCGGCGAACACGGCCACGGCGACGTGCTGGGTGAGGGCGAAGGGCAGCGCGGCGGTCTGGCCGGACTCCCGGGCCAGCCGGACGTGCCTGGCCGCGAGCACCGACCAGGTCTCGTGGTCCCACAGCGTCGAGGCGGTCACGCCGGCCAGCCAGAGCCAGCGCAGGCCGTCCTCCTCCGGCAGGTCCGGGCGGCGGAAGACGCGCAGCGCGGGCTCCAGCATCGGCATCCCCGCGGCGAGGCCCTCGCTGATCCGCAGCGCCATGCCGTCGAGGAGGAGGTCGGCCGGCCGCGGGGCGCCCGGAGGCGGCGGCGCGGACCGGGCGGCCGCGGCCGTCTCCGCTTGACCTACGCCGTCGGCCAGCGGGCCCGCGAACAGCGCCGCGCTGATCGCTTCGAGGTAGGTGTCCCGGGCCGTCGGCACGTCGTGCGGTTCGAGCCGGCCGGCCGCCCTGAGCAGCAGGCGGGGCGCGTCGCGGCCCCGGTCGACGGCGAAGGCGATCTCGGCGCGCAGCAGGTCGACCTCGCCGCGCAGCCGCCGGTCGAGCGGCCTGACCTCGGCGACCGACAGCAGCCGCAGGGCGGCGTCGGGCGTGCCCGCCTGGTGCGCCGCCCACGCGGCGGACAGGGCTCGCTCCTGCCGCCGGACGGGATCGGGCGTCAGCTCCACCGCCCGCGTCAGGAACGCCGCCGCCGCGGCGAGCCCGCCGCGCGCCCGCGCCCGCCCGGCCGAGCGTTCGAGTTCGGCCGCGACGTCCTCGTCCGCGGCCGGCGCGCCCTGCGCCGCGTGCCAGGCGCGGCGGTCGGGGTCGGCGCGCTCATCGGTCACCTCCGCCAGGACGCGGTGGACGCCGCGGCGGTCCTCCGGTGACGCGGCCCAGTACACGGCGGAGCGGACCAGCGGGTGGCGGAACCGCACCCGGTCGCCGATCTCGACCAGCCCGGCGGCGATCGCGGGGGTCGCGGCCTGGATGCCGATCCCGAGCCGGTCGGCCGCCCGCCACAGCAGCACCGGCTCGCCGCCCGGTTCCGCGGCCGCGGCCAGCAGCAGCCGCCGCGCGGCCGGCGGCAGCCCCGCGACGCGCCGCTCGTAGATCTCCTGGATGCGGCCCGCGAGGGCGCCCGCGCCCGGCACCCCGAACCCGCCCGCGAGCTCGGCGCGCGTCGCCTCCTTCGGCAGCTCCAGCAGCGCGAGGGGGTTGCCGCGCGCCTCCGCGACGACCCGTTCGAGGACCCGCTCGTCCCACGGGCCGGGGACGACGGAGCGCAGCAGCGCCCGCGCCTCGTCGTCGTCCAGGCCGGCGACCGCCAGCTCCGGCAGCCCGGTCAGCTCGTCCGGCTCGTCCGGCTCCCGGACCGCGAAGACGATCGCGACCGACTCGGCCTCCAGCCGGCGGGCGGCGAACGCCAGCGCCTGCACCGAGGCGCGGTCGAGCCAGTGCGCGTCGTCCACCACGCAGGCCAGCGGCTGCTCGCGGGCGGCGTCGGCGAGCAGCCCGAGGACGGCGAGACCGACGAGGAACCGGTCGGGGGCGCGCCCGGCGCTCAGCCCCAGCGCGGCGCGCAGCGCCTCGCACTGCGGGTCGGGGAGGCGCTGGAACCGGTCCGACATCGGCGCGCACAGCTGGTGGAGGCCCGCGAAGGCCAGCTCCATCTCCGACTGCACCCCGGTGATGCGGACGACCCGGAACCCCGGCGCCCGGTCGACCAGGTACTCCAGCAGCGCCGTCTTCCCCACGCCCGCCTCGCCGCGGAGCGCCAGGGCCCGGCTCTCCCCGCTCCGGACGGCCTCCAGCAGCTCGTCCATCTCGGCGCACTCGCCGCGCCGGCCACGCAACACGGTCACCACCGCCACTCGATCAGCCGGCCCCCGGGCACCGCCGGACCGGCGCCCGCGTCGCGGCCCATGACGGCCGTGTACCGCCCCCTCACCGAATCACTCAGCCGGACCGCCTGCAATACCCGCCCATGACGACTTTGTGGGGATACGGCGACCTTTCCGTCCGCGATCCCGTGGCACAGGCATCCGGACTACGGCACCGTGCCCTCGCCGCTGAGGCGCCCACCCTCCCGGGCAGTCGGATCGGCACTTAGCCCTGTCGGCGCCGTCCGGGCGGGGCGGGGGCGGGCAGGCCATGCCGGACGGGCGGGTGCCCGAGCCCGGCGGGTGGAACCGCATCTCGCTGACGGTGGACGACATCGAGGCCGAGGTCGCGCGGCTCACCGAGGCCGGGGCCGTGTTCCGGAACACGATCGTCGACGGGGTCGGCGGCAGGCAGGTGCTGGTGGACGACCCGTCCGGCAACCCCGTGGAGTTGTTCCAGTACAAGTAAGGCACGACATACCTGGTCGGCGTACGGGCACTAGTGGTTGGTGACATCCACCCCACGGCCGTGGACACGGGTGACCAGTGCCCTCACGGACCGGTTCGGCGGGAGGCGGCGTCCCCGCATCGTGCTGCTGCTGGCGTGCGTGCTCGCCCTCAACACCGCCGACACGGGGGTCGTCGGGGCGATCGTCCAGGAGCTGCGCCACTCGCTGGACATCGGGAACACGCAGGTCGGGGTGCTCACCGCGGCGCCGGCGGCGATCGGCGCGGTGGCGACGGTGCCGGTGGGGCATCTGACGGACCGGGTGGCGCGGGTGCCGCTGCTGGCGGGCAGCATCGTGCTGTGGAGCCTCGCCATGATCGTCGGGGGGATGGCCGGCTCGTACGAGTGGCTGCTGGTGTCGCGGGTGGCGCTGGGGGCGGTGACGGCGACGGCGGGGCCCACGGTCGCGTCGCTGATCGGCGACCTGTTCCCGCCCGAGGAGCGTGCCGCGACGTGGGGGCGGATCCTGGCCGGCGAGCTGGTCGGGGTCGGGTTCGGGCTGATCGCGGGCGGCAACATCGCCGCGTTCCTGAGCTGGCGGTTCGCGTTCTGGTTCGTGGCGGTGCTCGGGTTCGTGCTGGCCGTGCTGCTGTGGCGGATGCTGCCGGAGCCGGCGCGGGGCGCGCAGGCCGCCGCCGGGCGGGGGGAGGAGCCCGCGCAGCGGCAGGTGGACAGGTCGGGCGTGGAGGCGGATCCGCGGAACGTCCTGGACACCGATCCGGAGCGGATGCCGCTGCTGGAGGCCGCCCGGTACGTGCTCCGCATCCGCACCAACGTGATCATCATCGTGGCGTCGGCGATCGGCTACTTCTTCTTCGCGGGCCTGCGCACCTTCGCGATGGTGTTCGTCATGGAGCGCTACTCGATCAGCCGCGCCGAGCTGTCGGCGTTCATCCCGGTCATCGGGCTGGCCGCGCTCGCGGGGGTGCTCACCGGCGGGCGGCTCGCCGACCGGCTGGTGGCGAAGGGCGTGGTCACCGCGCGGGTCGGCGTGCCGGGGGCCGCGTTCGCGGTGTCCGCGCTGCTGTTCGTCCCCGGCCTGCTGACGGGCGAGGCGGTCATCGCGCTGCCGCTGTTCACGCTCGCCGCGGCAGCGCTCGCCGCCGCGAACCCGCCGCTGGACGCGGTGCGGCTGGACGTCGTCCACTTCCGGCTGTGGGGGCGCGCGGAGGCCATCCGGACGATCGTGCGCATGGGTGCGGAGGCGGTGGCGCCCGTCCTGTTCGGCTGGCTGTCGGGCGCGCTGGACGGCGGCCGGGAGTCCGCGACCGGCCTGGACCGGGCGTTCCTGCTGGCGCTGCTGCCGCTGCTGCTCAACGGGCTGCTGCTGGTCCGGGCCCGGCACGGCTACCCGAAGGACGTCGCGTCGGCGCTGGAGTCCGAGCGCCGCTTCGCCGACGGGCGGCGGTGACTCTTATGCGGTTCTCATGATTTGCGGGTAAACAGAGCCGCATGAGCGTGTCACGTCGTGCATTCCTGGTCTCCGGTCTGGTCGGAGGGGCGGCCCTCCTCAGCGGAGCCCGGTCCGTCCCCCCGCCCCCCGCCGAACCGGAGGCGCCCGGCGGCTACGCCACCATGCCGGGCGTGCGGCCGCCTGCCCTGCAGGCGCGGCGGCTCGGCCCGACGGAGGACGGCCTGCTGTTCCTCGCCCCGTTCCGCGGGACGGGCTCCGCCGACGCGCTCATCGTCGACGACACCGGCGAGCCGGTCTGGATCCACCCGTCGGAGCAGCTGATCACCGACCTGCGGGTGCAGACGTTCGAGGGCGAGCCCGTCCTCACCTACTGGGAGGGCGAGCGCAGGGCGGGCGGGCACGGGGCGGGCACCGGCGTGCTCCTCGGCCGCGACTACCGGCGCGTCGCCGAGGTCCGGACCGGGAACGGGGTGCGCGGCGACTTCCACGAGTTCACGCTGACCGACCGCGGGACGGCCCTGATCATCGCCTACCCGCAGGTCACCGCGGACCTGCGGCCGATCGGCGGCCCGCGCGCGGGGCACGTCCTCGACAACCGGGTCCAGGAGATCGACGTGCGGACGGGCAAGGTGCTGCTCGACTGGAGCGCCCTCGACCACATCGACATCACCGAGACCCGCGCGGCCCTCACGAAGGACGCCGACGGCACGAAGGGCAAGGCGTTCGACCCCGTCCACGTCAACTCGGTGCAGGACGACGGGGACAGGCTGCTGCTGTCCGCCCGCAACACCTGCGCCCTCTACTCGCTCGACCGGCGGACGGGCGCGATCCGCTGGCGGCTCGGCGGCCGGCGCGGCGACTTCGCGCTCGGCGGCGACGCCGCGTTCGCCTGGCAGCACGACGCCCGCAGGCGGCCGGACGGGACGATCACGCTGTTCGACAACCACATCGCCGAGGCGGGCGACGGGCCGTCCCGGGGGCTCGTCCTGCGGGTCGACGAGGAGCGCCGCACCGCGGACCTCGTCCGCGAGTTCGCCGACGGCCGGACCTACGGGCAGTACATGGGCAACATGCAGATGCTGCCGGGCGGGAACGTGCTCGTCGGATGGGGTTCGACGCCGGCGATGACGGAGTTCGCCGCGGACGGGAGGGCCGTCCTGGAGATCACGGGGATCGGCGACGGCTCCTACCGCGCCTACCGCGCCGCCTGGTCCGGGCGGCCCGCCGCGCCGCCCGAGGTGGCGGTGACGCCGCTGCCGGGCGACCGGATGCGGGTCCAGGTGAGCTGGAACGGCGCGACCGGCGTCGCCCGGTGGCGTTTCATCACCGGCTCCGCGCGCCGCCCGGTGGTCGCGAAGACCGTGCGGCGCACGGGCTTCGAGACGGCGGTGATCCTCGCCCGCTCCCCGGACGTCACCGCCGAGGCACTGGCCGCGGACGGCGCCGTCCTCGGCCGTGCGCGGTCGCGGGGCGTGTGATCAGTCGTCCTTCGGCGGATTGTTCAGGATGCGGTAGCGGTCGAGGATGCGTTCCAGCTCGCGGCGCTCGCGCTTGGTGGGGCGGCCCGCGCCGCGCTCGCGGCGGCCGACCGGGATGAGCGCCTCGCGCGGCGGCGGGGGCGGGCTCTTGTCGATCAGGCATTCCTGCGCGGCGGGCGCGCCGACCCGCTTGCGGACGATCTTCTGCACGACGACGACGCGTTCGCGCCCGTCATGGCGGAGCCGCACCGTGTCGCCCGGCTTCACCGCGGTGGACGGCTTGGCGCGCTCGTCGTTCACGCGGACATGGCCCGCCCGGCACGCGGTCGTCGCCATCGAACGGGTCTTCAGCAGCCGCACGGACCAGATCCACAGGTCGACCCGCACGGACCCCTCGTCGCCCATGCGTCCATGATGTCACCCGGACACCGGCGCCCGGTTCGCACTGATCCAGGCGTCGGCGCGCTCCCACTGCCGGTAGAGCCAGTCGACGCGGGCGTCCCGCCCGTCCGGGACGTCCTCGGCGGGGATCCGCCACCACTGGGCCTGGACGGGGCTCGTGAGCGGGATCCGCCGCCAGATGTCCCCGGCCGTGGCCATGTGGTCGAGGCCGCAGTGCGCGACGAACACCACGTCGGCGGACGGCGCGGCGTCGAGCGCGGCGAGCACGCCGCCGGGGCGCGGCGGCATCAGGTTGCGCATCGCGGCGGCGCGGGCCGCCTCGGCGTCGCGCCGCAGCCGCGTCAGCCGCCGGATGGCGCGGCGGCGGCGCTCCGGGGAGAAGTTGCCGCCCTCCGGGAAGATCAGCAGCGCGTCGCGGGGGCCGAGGCCGGCGGCGAGCCGGCCGATGTCGTCGGCCGCGCCGCCGCCGGGCGCGACGAACGCGTTCGGCAGCCGGTTCGCGGCGATGTCGATGCAGGGGTCGAGCTGGAGCTGCGCCTTCATCACGACGCGGGGCCGCCGCCGGTAGCCGGTCAGCAGGTGGTGGACGAGGATGAGCGCGTCGCCGGGCCCGGCGTGCCGGCTGAGGACGATCAGCGGCCGGTCGCCGGGCGCCGCCTCCCCGCCCCCGGTGACCTCCACGCGCAGCCCGAGCCGCCGCTGCGCGGAACCGTACAGGCCGGCGACGTAGCGGCGGATCACGTCGTAGTGCCGGTCGTCGCGGGCGCGGCGGAGAATCCACAGCCGGCCGCACTCCAGCACCGCGGCGGACTCGAGCGTCCCCCAGGTGAGCGCGAACCACAGCAGCCGGCGGGCGCGCCGGCGGTCGCGTCCGATCGCGGACGTCACCGCGAACGCGACCGGGAACACCACGACGACCAGCAGTGTGAGGGCGAACAGCAGCGGCGTGAACAACAGGCGGCGGACGACGGGGGGAGGCAGCATTTCACGCTCGCTCTTTGAGGTACTCCAAGGATGCCCTGTGGGCGCGTTCTATGTGAGCCTGGATTCCGGACATGTTCCTGTAGCGCATCTGGGCGAGGTCGACGCCGGCCTTCTGCGGCTTCGCGCCCGCCGGCAGGACGTGGACGGTGAGGCCGTCCGGGAGGGCCGCCATCTCCTCGAAGAACCGGTGCCGGCGCGCGATCTCGAACGCGACCATGCCGACCTCCCAGGGGCGGCGCGGCGGCGGCAGGTCGCGCTCGATGCGGCCGACGTGCAGGACGTAGACGGTGGTCGCGCCGAGCATCACCGCGCGCCCGACCGGGATGCTGTGCACGAGCCCGCCGTCGAAGTAGTGCCGGTCCCCGACCCGCACGGGCGGCAGCAGCCCCGGCACGGCGGACGAGGCCAGCACCGCCGGCACCAGCGGCCCGGACGTGAACCAGTGCGCCATCGCAGTCTCGATGCCGGCGGCGACGCACTGGAACGGGACGGCCATCTCCTCGAACGTCCGGACGGGGAGCAGCTCGTCCAGCAGGCGGCGCAGCGGCTCGTTCGAGTGCAGGTGGGTGCCGGACCGGGCGAGCGTCCACAGCCGCGCCCACATCCGCGCGCCGAACACCTCGCGGGTGGCGTCGTCCGACCACAGGCTGGTCAGGCGCTCGACGGCGGTGTCCGGGTCCGCCGCGACGAACGCGCCGTTCAGCGCCCCGATGGACGTGCCGACGACGAGGTCGGGCCGGACACCGGTCTCCGCGAGCGCCCGCAGCATGCCGACCTCGTGCGCGCCGAGCACGCCCCCGCCGCCGAGCACGAACGCGGTCCTCGGCTCCCGGTCCACACCGTCCACGGGGGCAGCCTCTCCCGAACAGACCGCCATAAACGGGGCGGCATGAACACGGCGGCAAGGAGAGGGCCGGCCGCCCCAAGGGGTGGGAGGCGGCCGGCCCGCGGCGGGAACGCCGATCAGTGGTGGTGGCGGCCCTTCGTGCTGAGGCCGTAGCCGTACGGGAACAGCGGCTTGTAGCCGCGGTCGCCGATGTTGATCGGCTCCTGGCCCTCGCTGCGCGGCCACGTCACCGGAAGGCGGCCGGTGAAGGGGCGCTTGCCGAACAGGACGTCCGCGACGCCCGCGCCCTCGCTGCCCGGCAGCCAGGACATGACGAACGCGTCCATCTCCGGCAGCTGGTCGGTGACGATCTGCGGGCGCCCCGCGACGTCGAGGACGACGCAGGTCCGGATCGCACCGCACACCTTGTCGATGTTGGCCTTGTCCTCGTCCGACAGGTTCAGCGTGTGCCCGTTGCCCACGTCGCCGACGCCCTCCGCGTACGGGGTCTCGCCGACGACGACGATGCCGACGTCACTGCCGGACATCGGCGCCGACGCGTCCGCGCTGTAGGTGACGTGGGACGAGTTCTGCTTGATGCCGTCCAGGATCGTCGTGCCCGGGATGATGTCGCCGGACGACCCCTGCCACGTGACCGTCCAGCCGCCCGCCTGGTTGCCGATGTCGTCGGCGTTGACGCCCGCCACGTAGATCCGCTCGTTCTTGCGCAGCGGCAGCGCGTTCCGCGAGTTCTTCAGCAGCACCTGCGACTTCGCGACGGCCTCCCGCGCCACCGCGCGGTGCTGCGGCGAGCCGATCGTCTTGGCGAGGCTGCGGTCGGTGTAGGGGTGCTCGAACAGGCCGAGCTCGAACTTCGCCGTCAGGATGCGGCGGACGGCGTCGTCGATGCGCGACATCTTCACGCGCCCCGCCTTCACCTCGGCGATCAGCGTCTGCACGAACTGCGGAGCGCTGTAGGGCTCCATGAACATGTCCATGCCGGCGTTGACCGACGTGCGCACCTGCGTGGCGTAGTCGCCGGGGATCTGCTGGATGGCGGCCCAGTCGCTGATGAGGAACCCGTCGAACCCGATCTTCTTCTTGAGGACGTCGGTGAGCAGCTCCTTGTGCGCGCTCATCTTGACCGGGTTGCCGACGCCGTCCTCCTTCCAGTCGACGCTGGAGAACGACGGCATGATGCTGCCGACGCCGTACTTGCGCACCGCGGTGACGTAGGGCGGCAGGTCGATCTTCTCGAACGTCCTGCGGTCGGTGACGGTGACGCCCTGGTCGATCGTGTACGTGCCGCTGGTGGACGAGCCGAACACCGTGTCGCCGTCGCCGGCGAAGTGCTTCGCCGTCGCGAGGACGTGCCGGTTCGTCGCCATGTCCCGCTTGTGCCGGCCCTGGAAGCCCTCGATGCCGACGGCCATCTCGCTCACGAGCCGCGGGTCCTCGCCGTAGCTCTCGTACGTCCGGCCCCAGCGCACGTCGCGGCTGACGCAGACGCACGGCGCGAACACCCACTGCGGGCCGGTCGCCTTCGTCTCGATCGCGGTGATCTCCTCTTCCCGCTTGACGAGGCCGGGGTCGCGGGTCGCGCCCATCCCGATGTTGTGCGGGAAGATCGTCGCGCCGACGAGGTTGTTGTGGCCGTGCACCGAGTCGATCCCGTAGAGCAGCGGGATCTTCAGCCGGGTGGCGAGCGCCTTGGACTGGTAGGCGTCCACCATGTCCGCCCAGCCGCCGGGGGTGTTGTCGGCGGGCACCGAACCGCCGCCCGAGAGCACCGAGCCCAGGGCCAGCGTGGTGATCTGGTCCCGGTCGCCGTCGACGGCGCCGCGCTCGGCCTGGGTCATCTGGCCGACCTTCTCCTCCA
The DNA here is from genome assembly GCF_040302145.1 of Spirillospora sp. NPDC127506. Taxonomy (NCBI): domain Bacteria; kingdom Bacillati; phylum Actinomycetota; class Actinomycetes; order Streptosporangiales; family Thermomonosporaceae; genus Spirillospora; species Spirillospora sp. NPDC127506. The sequence continues at coordinate 25,851 of NZ_JBEORG010000022.1, forward strand.
GCGTCATCCTGCCGAGCAGGTCGCCGACCCGCTTGGCGACGGGGAGCCGGGCGTTGAGATAGGCCGGCGGCCCGCCGGCCACCGCGGGCTGCACCGCGATGGCGGACGGGACGGCGGCGATGGTCGCGAGCGCGACCAGTGATCGCCCGATCCGGGTGGCGATGACACGTCTTTGGGGGTGTCGCAAAGTCGTCCCTCCTGGGTCGCTCCGAGGACGCCCGCGCGGCCCGGGTCCGGACCGCGCGCGGCCGGGCGCGGAGGTCGTGGCTCGCCCGGACGGCCACGACCTCCGCGCTCGGCGGCGTCGTCACCCAGGAACCTCCCCCGGCCCCGCACCGGGTGTCAACGAGCCCGCCCGACCCGCACCGGAGGCTTGTGAAAAGTGGGAAAGAGGGCTTGACGGGTACTAAATTCACACGTTGAATCATGCATCGAATAAAGCCGGTGAGACGGGTGGGGCCAGTGTCGCCGCCGCCCTCCCGGTGCTGCCTGCCCGGCGCCCGCGGCGCCGCCCCGCCCGCCGCCGTGGCCACGTCCGGCCACGCGAGCGCCCGGGCGGCCGGCGGGTGAAACGGCCGTCCCGGGCGCTCGCCATCCGGTGTGGCGTGTTCTCAGGACCGAAGTCGTCGTCCCTGCGGCGGGACGGGGGCTCACGTGGACGGGCGGCCGGGCTCGCCGCGGCCGTCCCCCCGCACGTCGCCGTCGCGCGTCACCTCGATGCGCTCCTTGCGCAGCTCGCCGCGCACCGTCTGCTCGTCCTGCACCTGCTCGGTGCGCACGTGGATCCGCTCGACGGGGACGGTCTCCTTGGCGATGACCGGGCGCTCCTCGTAGAGGATGATCTCGTGCTCGTCCTCGGAGATGTGGACCTTCGGGTCCGGCTCGCCGCCGGTGATCGGCTCGCGGTCGATCCTGATCTCCTCGTGCGAGACGGGGATCGTGCGCTCCACCATCTCCGTGTCGACGTACTTGTGCACCCGGACGCGGCCGGCCTCGTGCCGCTCGGTGCCGATCCGCATCTGCTCCTCGGAGCGGGTGATCTCGGTCATCGGGGCCTCGGCGCCCTCGCGCGCCGACTGCGGCGGCATCGTCGGCCCGCCGCGCGCCGCCCGGTCCGGGCGGACGGCCATACCGGGGGCGCTGCCCGCGGCCCCGGCGGTCCCCGCGGTGCCGGCGGTCCCCGCGGCGGCCGGGCCGGTCCCGGTGCCGCCGGCCGTGCCCGCGGCCTCGCCCTCAGCGGTCCTGCCCTCGCCGGTCCTGTCCTCGCCGGCCTTGCCCTCGCCGCGCTCCCCGGCCGTCCGGGCCGCGTCCCGTTTCGCGTCCTGCTCCCCGCCCCGCTTCTCGGTCTGCTCGTCGCCCTGGCGGCGGCCGCCCGGAGGGCGCACGCCGTAGTGGCGGTACAGCCCGACGATCTGGGCGTGCGACAGGTGCTCGTCCGCGTCGACGTTCGGAGCGCCCTTGATGGTCTCCTTGTCGTACGGGACCTGCAGCACGTCCTGGTTCTTCCGCGAACCGGACAGCGGGACGAAGCTCTCCCGCATCCCGAACCATCCGGTGTGCACGGTCACCCATTCCGGCTCACCGGAGTCGTCGTTGAGGTAGACCTGCTTGATCGTGCCGACCTTGGTGCCGTGGGTGTCGGTCACGCTCATGCCCATGAGCTCCCGCACCTGTGTCTGCGTCTGCACGTTGAACACCTCTGCTTCCGTGAACGCTGCCGGACGGGGGGCGGGGAGAGATGGGTCCTGTGCCCGCCTCGCGGCGCGGCAACGGTGTTCTGATTGATCCCGAGTTGCCGGATTACCCGCTGTTTTTCCGTATCGAGACGCAATAAACGCGTTTGCTCGATTATGGGGGATGATTTACCCGATACTTACGGCGTTCTCCGGGCGCCTCGCCAGCCATTTCACGACAAATGCTCACCGGCACGTTCACCCGCGCATTTCCGGGAAGCGGAGATGGTGATCATTTTAGAAAGCGCCGGTTTCCCTTTCCCGGGCCCGCGAAAGACTGCCAAAGGACGTTCCCGCACATCGGAGAAACTGCAATGGGCGACTTTCCACGGGCGGCCGTGCGAGCGGGGGCCGCGGCGGCCGCCGCGGCGCTCGCGGGCGCCGCGTTCACCGGCACGGCGGCGGCCTCGGTACGGCGCGCGCCCGCGTGGTGCGGGCCCGGCGGGACGCTCTCCGCCCGCGCGATGCCGCAGCGGGTGAAGATCGCCGACTGCGACCTGCGCGGCCGGACGGTGCGCGGCGCGAACGGGCTCGCGGCGGTCGTCCCGTCCGACGGGACCTCGGTGGTCGCGCACGCGCTGCGCACCGACGGCGGCGCCGAGCTGAGCATCCGGGTGGACGAGCGGGCCGGCGTGGTCACGATCGACGGGCGCGGCGGGCGGGTGCCGCAGGGCCGGCCGCGCGGCTTCCGGGCGCCGGCCGCGGCCTGCGCGGACGGCGCGTACCGCGCCGAGCCGAGCAGATGGCCGAAGGGGACCGCCGTCCGATGGCGCTACTATGCGGGGAACGCCGGGCTGCCCCAGGCCCCCGTCACCGCGGGAATCGCCAACATGGCCGGCGCCCGCACCGACTGCGCCGACGGCGGCCGCTTCACCCCGCCGCCGGACATCGCCGAAGAGTACGCCGGGCGGGCGAGCCGGCCCCCGAACGTGACCGGCGCCGCCGGCTGCGGGATCAGGGACGGCGTCAACACGTTCGGCTGGCACGCGATGCCGGACGCCGACACCGACGTCCTCGCCGCGACCTGCACCTGGTTCGACGGCCCGGCGACGGTCGAGACGGACATGGCGCTGCAGGCGCAGGGCAGGCGATGGTGGACGGGCGGGTCGTGCCCGGCCGGCGGCTACTCCGCCGAAGGCGTCGCGACGCACGAGGCGGGCCACGTCCTCGGCCTGGGGCACGTCGAGGGCATCGAGCACGAGAACCTCACGATGGCGCCGACCATCGCGTCCTGCGACAGCGGCCCCGCCACCCTCGGCAAGGGCGACTACGACGGGCTGGTCGCCCTCTACGGCGGACGCTGAAACGGCGCGGAGCCGCACCGCGCCGTTCCAGCGTCCCGGGGTCAGCGCCTCGGCTGGAGCTTGCCGACGACGACGAGGCGGCGCCGGTCGGAGCCCTTCGGGGTGCAGGTGACGAGCGTGATGTACCGGCCGTCCGGCGCGCTGCGGCGCTTGAACGGCACCGGCTCCAGGGCCCGCCGGTCGCGCGGCTTGATGACGCGCTTGGTCCGCACCTTGTACACGTAGGTCCTGCGGCCCCAGCGCAGGACGATCCGGTCGCCGCGGCGCATCAGGTCCAGCTTGTTGAACGGGTGCAGCCACGTCGTCCGGTGGCCGAGCAGCACCGTGTTGCCGTCCCGGGTCGGCACGCCCGTGCCGGGGTAGTGGCCGACGGCCCGCCGCAGGACCGCCTGGCCGACCCCCTCCCGGACGTCCGCCTTCAGGTGCATCCGCTTGATCCGGATCTGCCCGATCAGCGCGCCGTGCTCCGCGCGCGCCGGAGCCGCCGCCCCGGCCGCCGGGGCCGCCGCCGGCACCGCGGGCGCGGCCGTCGCCCGCGGCACGCCGAGCACGGGCACGGCGCAGAACGCGGCGGCGGCCGCCGCGAGGGCCTTTCGGTCGAGCATGCTGGTCTCCCCCTGGAGTTCGCACGGCGTGGGAAGGCGTGGGAAGGGGCGGCACGTCTACCGCCCCCTCTCCTCGGTCTCGCCGGCCGCGGATCGTCACCCGGGCCGGCGCGCGATCAGCTCAGGACCGGCGAGCCGATCCGGACGGGCGCCCCGCCGCTGTTCGGCAGCTGCGGGCCGAGCCGGCCGGTCTGCGCGTCCACCCCGGGCACCTTGACGGCCTGCTGCACCCTCTTCAGCAGGTCCCCGACGATGGGCAGCCCGTCGGCGCTGCGGTAGTTCACGCCCGTGCCCGCCACGCGGCGGCCGTCGGCCCGCAGGGTCGAGGGCAGCTTCTTGTGCTTGGCGGCCGGGCGGTGCTTGGACGGCTTGTACGGCTTCTTGTGCTTGACCGGCGGGGTCCGCAGCGTGGGCGGCATCTCGTGGTCCTCGCCGTCCCCGACGGACGCACCGCCCTTGCACTGCGCCTGCGCGAGGCCGAGCACCGCGACGGCGTTGCCGCACACCTCGACCGGGACGCTGATCGGGATGTACAGCTGGTTGCCGTTGGCGATGCCGAAGTTGCCCGACGACCGCATGTGCACCTTGCGGTCGGCGGAGGACCGCTTCACCGACGCGCCGCCCTTGCACTGCGCCTGCGCGAGGCCGAGCGCCCCGACGGCGTTGCCGCACACGTCGATCGGGACGCTGATCGGCGCGTACACCTGGTTGCCGTTGGCGATGCCGAAGTTGCCGGACGTCTGCATGTCGACGCCCTTGCCGTCGTCCCAGCCGCCGCCGTCCCAGGCGCCGGCCGTCCGGTAGCCCGGGTCGGCCGCGTAGCCGCCGTGCGAGCGGTGCGACGAGACGCTCGCGCCGCCCTCGCACTGCGCCCCGGCGAGCCCGGCGACGGCGATCGCGTTGCCGCAGACGTCGATCGGGATGCTGATCGGCGCGTAGACCTGGTTGCCGTTCAGCAGCCCGAAGTTGCCGGACGATTCCATGGTCACCTTGCCGTCGTGGCCGCCGCCGAAGGCGGCCGCGCCGGCGGTCCCGGGGCCGAAGGCGGCTCCGATGGCGAGGGCGCCCGCCGCCACCAGGGCGGCGCGGGACGTGCTCTTCACCCACGTACGCATGATGTTGCTCCTGTCTGTTGCATCGGTGGTGATCACTGCGCGGCACCGTCGGGTGGGCGCAGCACTGGCAGCGGCCGGACTTCGGCCGTTGCGCGCGGAGAGGTTCAGCGGGGGCGGCGGCGTGCCTCGGGCACGCGGCCGCGGGAGAGACCGGCCGCTCGAAGGGGCCGGACGGGGACGGTCGGTCCGGGACTAGTCCGGGACGACGGACGGGCCGCCGGGCGCGGCCACGTCGGTCAGCGCGGTGCGCTGGAAGGTGCCCGCGTCCACGGCGGGCGGGGCCGCGGCGGCACGGCCGCCCGGCAGGTCGCCGACCGGCGGGAACGGGTGCCCGCCCGCCGAACCGCCGTGCGGGCCGTCCTGCACGGGCGGCAGCACGGGGGCGTGCGCGGGAGCGCGGTGGTCTCCGGCGCAGCGCGCGCAGCCCGCGGGCTTCCGCTCCGCGGCCGCCTTGGCGGCAGCGGCCGAGGGGCGGGGCGCGGGGACCGCGTCGTCGCGGTCGTGCGCGGCGGAGGCCTTCCCGTCCGGCGCCTCCGCCGGCTCAGCGGCGGCCGGGCGCCCTTCGGACGGCGCCTCGGTCACCCGCTGGACGAGGCCGCGCAGGATAGGCCGCTCGGACCGGACGTCCGGAACCCGGACGTGCGGGACCCGGACGTGCGGGACCCCGGCGGCGTCCGCGAGCTCGCGCACACGGCTGACGGCCCGGTCCTTGTCGCCGAACAGGTCGTGCTGCCGCGACCGGACGTACCGCATCGGGTCGCCGCCGATCTCGCGCACGTCGTCGGCCATCGTGCGCCGGGCGGGCCGGGACGTGAGGTGCCGCAGCGTGGCCGGGCCCCGGTCGCCGGCCTGCACCGCCTGCGGCGGGCGCTCCGCGGCGAACGCGGAGTCGGCCAGCGCGGACAGCGCGACCCACCCCGCGAAGGCGAAGCCGGCGACGGCGAGGAGCCGCAGGAGAACGGGGACGAGGGCACGCCGCGGCCGACCCTGGGGGCGGTTCGCCCCGCGCCGGATCGGTGCGCACTCCACTGCCGGTTCTCCTTGTCGCCGAATTCGTGGTCCGCTAGAACGTAACACCTGAAGGGCCGCCCGCAAGGAGCATCGATTTCTTCACCGGCGTGTCCCCCGATCGTTTACCGCGCCATTAATACGCCTTTTACCGCGCCCGGCTTTCCATTCCGCGGACGTCCGCTTTGCCGTCCTTGAACCATGTGCCGGTACTCGCGGGCGTTCCGGGGAGAAGCATGGCGACCGGTATCGGATGCGCTACAGTCGGTAAGCGGGCGGTCACCGGATCGCCCCATCGAGGAGCTGCCATGCCCGACCCCTCGTCCGCGATCGCCCGCCTCCACCCGCTGCGCCGCCACCGCGCCCCCCGCCGCGAGGCCCACCGCTTCCTCACCCGAGCCGACCTCATGCTGATCGCGCTCTCCAACGTCCCCGCTGCTCAGCGCACCAAGACCCGCCGCGGCCTCTCCGGCGTGTGGACGCTCTACTCGCGCTGGCACTGGTTCCGGGAGACGGCGCGGACCGAACGGGTCCGCCGGCGCGCCCTGCCGCCGGGGTACTAGCGCCGCCCGGGCGTGCTCCGTGCCGTGAGCCGCCCGTCCAGTGGACGATCCTCAACCCCGGAACCGGCGAATTCTCCCGCCATACCGCATTCAGCGGAGGGCACGCCGTCCCAGCGCGACCAGAACCGCCGTGAAATGGGTCCGGGGTGAAATGCACCCGCCTCCAGGAGGGGGCGGTCTCCTGAAGGCGAGTGCGGTGCGGCCTACCGGTGGGACGCGTCCGTTTCCAGGACGCCGGCCAGGTGCGCCGCGGTCGGCCGCGGCCGCGGGATGCGGCGGATGATGTGGTGGGCGATGCGGCCCGCGGCGAAGTCCGCGCCGTGGACGAAGCGCATCACCGGGCCGAAGGTCGGGGCCGCGGCCAGGCCGGCGAAGTAGAGGCCGGGCGTGGACGCCTCGAAGTCGCGGCTGAGGACCGGGGCGCCGAACCGGGTGGCGATGCGGCCGCGCAGGTCCGGGGCGAGCAGGCCGAGCCGGGTCACGTCCGGGACGTACCCGGTGGCCGCGATGACGTGCTCGAACTCGGTGACGAGGCGGCGGCCGCCGCGGTCCACGGTGGTGAGCGCGAGGCCGTCCTCCTGCTCCACGGCCTTCGCCAGCCGGCGGCCCGTCGACACGCGGACCCGCTCGTCCAGCCGGTCGCGCAGCCACCAGGAGCCGGCCGGCGGGAGCGTCTCGCGGACGATCCGGCGGCGGGTCCCCTCCGGCAGGTACCGGACGAGCCCCGGGCGCTCCGCCCACAGCCAGGTGCGGTAGCCGGTGCCGAGGCCGGAGCGGGGGCCGCCGAGCAGCCGGTCGCGCAGGGAGCGGCGCTCCGCGGGGACGGTGTTCCAGTCGATCTCCGGCCGCCGGGCGATGACGTGCGGCCGCGCGCCCGCGTCGGCCAGCAGGACCGCCGTCTCCAGCGCGGACTGCCCGGCGCCGATCACGCCGACCTCCTTGCCCGCGAAGAGGGCGAGGTCGCGGTGGGCGCTGCTGTGCGAGACGAGCCAGGACGGCATGCCGGCCAGCTCGTCCGGGATGTGGGCGAACGGGCCGGCGCCGACCGCGACGACCACGGTCCGCGCCGCGATCGTCTCGCCGGTGGACAGCGTGACCGCGTAGCCGGCGGGGCGGCCCCGCTCGATGTTGACGACCTGCGCGTCCCGGTCGTCCGGGCGCTGCGGGACGGCCTCGGCGGCGAACCAGCGGCCGTACCCGACGAACGTGTCCAGCGGGATCGGCTGCCCGATGCGCCAGCCGGGGTGCAGGTCGGTGAACCTCATCCCCGGCTGCGGCGAGCCCAGGCTGGACGCGAACGGCTCGGACTTGAGGAACATGCCCTCGGGCATGCCGGTCTCCCAGAACCGCATCGGCTCGCCGATGGTGCGGACGTCGAGCCCGACGTTCTGCAGGTGGGCCGCGGTCGACAGGCCGTAGGGCCCGGCGCCGGCGATCACGACGTCGCTGGCCGAGTCGCTCATGTCTCATTCCCCCGTGTGATTGTGGTGTTTACCTGGTGCGCAGCCGCTCGACGGCGCGGAGCGCGCTCCGCCGGCCCATCGCGAGGAAGGGCGGCAGGTCGTCCCCGGCGAACCAGGCGAACTCGTCGGCCTCGCGGAGCGGCCGGAGGGTGTCGCGCAGCGGGCGGAGGGTCCCGCCGCGCAGCAGCCGCCGCCCGGCCGCCTGCTGGACGTAGTGGTTCTCCACCAGCAGGCGGCGGCCGGGCGCCGGGCTCGCGTCCGGGACGCGGCGGCCGGACTGGTGGAGGTGCAGGACGCGGGCGAGGTCGAGCCCGTTCCGGTCGGTGAACAGCCGGAACTGCGCCCCGATCCGCGGGTTGAAGTCGAGCAGGTGGTAGCCGCCGTCCCGGTCGAGGCGGAAGTCGAGGTCGACGAGGCCGCGGCAGCCGAGCAGCCGGACGATCCGGACGGCGAGCCGGTGGAGCTCGTCGTTGCCGACCCACTCCCCGGCGACGGTGTGCCCGGCCTGCGGCGGGTGCGCGAGGTGCTTGCGGCCGGTCCCGCCGAACAGGCAGTCGAGGTTCTCGTCGAAGTAGCCCTGGAAGAACCAGTCGCCGCGGCCCGCCGGGATGCGGCGCTGCAGGATCAGCGGGCCGGCGTCGCCGTCCGGGTCGCGGTGGCGGGTGGCGGCGAACAGCCGGTGCAGTTCGCCGAGGGTGCGGACGACCGTGGTGCTGCGCATCCCGGTGCCGAGCCGCCAGGGCCGCGCCCACTTGGCGATCACCGGCAGGCCGAGGTCCCGCGCGGCCTCGTCGACGTCGGCGGCGGACTCGGGGGTCCGGCTCTCCGGGGAGGTGATGCCGTGCTCCTCGCACGCGTCCCGCAGCCGGCGCTTGTCGGCGACGCCGCGCGGGACGTCCGGCTCCTGGTGCGGGAAGACGAAGCGGGGCCGCAGCGAGTCCGCGTGCTCGGCGACGAAGATCGCGCCGGCGTCGTCCATCGGGACGAGCAGCGTCTCGCGGCCGATGCGCTCGGCGATCGCGCGCAGGTGGCTCAGCAGTTCGGACGGGTAGGCGGTGGGCGGCGCCCACGGATGGCGGCGGTGCAGGTAGCGGGACCGGGCCGCGGGGTTGGCGGGGCCCTCCATGATGGCGTGGACGGGCACGCCGGCGCGGCCGAGGCTGCGGATCGCCGCGAGCGTCCCGTGGTGGAAGTGGTTGCGGTCGGTGCGCAGCAGCAGGACGGGGAGGCCGGCATCCAGGCGCGTCCGGGGCGGGGTGCGGGTGTCGAAGAACATGTGTTCAGGCGTATTCCCAAGGATTGCGGCGCACGACGACCTTCCTCACGTAAATTCTGGGCCTGTTCCGTCCGGACGCCTTTTTCGCGATGGGCGCCCAAGGGCATACGATACGCATGCGAGCTGCGGATATCCATTCAGCGGGACGGCCATTCGGCGGACGGCGGAAAAGGCCCATTCCGTTCTGTCCGCTCCCTCCGCTTCTGGCCGCGTTCGCCATGGTCGTGATGCTCGTCGCGTCGACGATGGCGGCCTGGCCGCGGCCCCAGGCGGCGCACAGGGGGCCGTCATATGTGCCGTTGGGGGCGTTCCTGGGGTCGGGGGCGGAGGGGGTCGCCCGGGTCGCCCGGTTCCAGCGCTGGCTCGGCTCGACGGTGACGGTCGGGCGCACCTACCTGCCGGGCGACGGCTGGCGCGAGATCGAGGGGCCGTGGGGGATGCTCACGCCGTGGGCGCGCTGGAAGGCCGCCGATCCGCGCAGGCTGCTGGTGGTGAACGTGCCGATGATGGCGCCGAACGAGGCGTGGATCCCGGTGCCGGTGCTGCGCTCGCTGCTGCGCGGCGGCGCGTCGGGCGCGTTCGACGTCCACTACCGGATCCTGTCCCGGCGCCTGGTCCGGCTCGGCGCCGGCGACGCGGTGATCGTGCTCGGCTGGGAGATGAACGGGGAGTCCTACGGCGGCCGGTGCGCGCCGGACCCCGCCGCGTGGAAGGCGTACTGGCGGCGCATCGTCGCGACCATGCGCGCGGTGCGCGGCGCGCGTTTCCGTTTTGATTTCGCGCCGACCCGGGGCAGCGACGCGATCCCGTGGACGGAGTGCTATCCGGGTGACGACGCCGTCGACATCATCGGGTCCGACACTTACGACCAACCGCCGGGCAAGACTTTTGACGATTACGTGAACCAGCCGTACGGGCTGCGCGCGCAGGCCGCGTTCGCCGCCGCGCACGGCAAGCCGATCTCGTTCCCGGAATGGGGTTTGTTCCGCAATTCCGACAACCCCGAATATGTCAAGGGAATGCACGACTGGATCATGTCGCACGATGTGGTGTACCAGTCGATCACCGACTACTGCCCGCACGGCGTGTGGTCGTGCGGCGCGCACCCCAGGTCGTCCGCCGCCTACCGGGAGCTGTTCGGCGGCGTGACGGCCCCGCCGCCGACGCCGCCGAACGCGCCGTTCGAGCCGGGCGCCCCGGCGACCGCGGCCACGCCGTCCCGGGCTCCGGCGAGGCCCGCGTGGACGAGCCCGCCCGCCACCGCCCGCGGGTCGGCCGGGTCCTCGGCGGGCGCGCCGCCGCGCCCGGCCGCGTCGCGGGTGACGGCGGCGAGCAGGTCCAGCGTCCCGGACAGGTCGTAGGCGGCGGAGGCGGCGGCGGCCGCGCGCCCCTCCCGCTCGGCGGTCTCCGGGCACCGCAGCCGGGCGGTGATCTCCGCGGCGAGCGCGGCGGGGTCCTCCACGGGCACGAGCGCGCCGGTCCCCGGCCCGACGAGCTCCCTGATGCCGGGGATGTCCGTCCCGACGATGGGGCGCCCCACGGCGAGGGCCTCCAGCGCGGTCAGCGGCAGCCCCTCCCACCGGGACGGCAGGACGACGACGTTCGCGGCGGCCAGCCAGTCGCGGGTGTCCGCGACCGCCGGGACGAACCGGGCCCCGGCCGTCCGCAGGCGCCGCAGCCGCTCCAGGTCCTCGCCGTCCCCGACGAGCGCGAGCAGCGCCGGCGGGCACTCCGCGGTGACCGCCGGCCAGGCCGCGAGCAGGACGTCCTGCGCTTTCTGCCTGGTCAGCCGCCCGACGCAGACGGCGAGCGGCACCGAGCCGGCGAGCCCGAGCCGGGTGCGGGCGGCGAGCCGGTCCGCGCCGCCCGCCGGGGCGAACCTGCTCAGGTCGACCCCGTTGCGGACGAGCCGGTACGCGCCGCGCACGCCCGCGTCCACGCCCTGGCTCCGCTCGCCCGCGCCGACGCAGACGAGCGCGTCGCTCCAGCGGGCCGCGAGCCGCTCCCAGCGGCGGCTGAGCGCGGCCTGCCGCCCGGTGGCGGCGAGCCACGACCAGCCGTGCGGCTGGAACAGCGTGGGCGTCCCGCGCGGGCGCAGCAGCAGCCGCCCGGCAAGGCCCGCCTTGGCCGAGTGCAGGTGGACGACGTCGGGCGCGAACGTCCGGACGAGGCGCCGCAGCCGCAGCGACTCCCGCAGCACGCCGGGCCCGGGGGTGCGCGCGGCGCCCCAGTTGAGCCACGGCACGCCGGCCGCCATGCACCGCTCCGGCAGGTCGCCGCCCGGCGGGCACGCCACCGCGACGGCCCAGCCGCGCCTGCGCTGGTCCATCGCCGCCTGCCCGACGTAGACCGCGACGCCGCCCGCGTTGGGCTGGCTGACGTGCAGCACCCGGAGCGGCTCAGCCATGCCCGTCCCGCCCGCGGCGCCGGTCCGACAGCCGCCCGCGCGCCCGGGCGAGCCCGGCGAACGCGGCGGCCGAACCGGACCGCCCGAGGATGATCCGTTCGTTGCGGACGGGCGTCGGCCGCCACTTCAGCTTGTACGGCTCGTCGCCGCGCAGCAGGCTGACGCCCTGCCGGTGCCGGTCCCGGGCGAGGGCTAGGTCCTGGCGCAGCATCATCAGCGAGACGTCCACGCAGGCCCGCAGGTCCGGGATCGCGCCGTACAGGTAGGCGCCGACGTACCGGTGGCCGATGAGGACGAGGTCGCTGGCGACGAGCCGGTCGTCCCACCTGTACTGCAGGACGGCGGCGCGGCCGTCCCGCACCATCCCGCTCGCGGCCTCGGCCAGGTGCCGGCGGAACCGCTCGCGGGTGTGCTCGGGGTTGATGGGGCGGCCCTTCCACTGCAGGGCGTGCAGGTCCAGAAGCGCGTGGACCGCCTCCGCCGCGCGCTCCGGCGGGACGCTCTCCGCCGTGATGCCGCGCACGTCGACCTTGCGGAGCTTCGCCCGCATCTTCCCGGCGGTGCGGCGCGGCAGCCGGTCGAGGACGTCGTCGATGCCGGCGGCCGGGAGCTCCAGGCACACCGACGACGGCGTCCGCCACGTCCCGCGCGGCCACTCCCGGGCGACCTGGTGCGCCACGGACCCGGGGCGCACCTCGCGCAGGTCGATCGCGCACCAGCCGCGCTCGTCCAGCAGCGCCCGCGCGAGGTGCCGGACGGCGCCGTCCGCGTACACCGGGTCGAGGAGGAAGTCGGTGAAGTCGCTCTGCTCCCCGGCCAGCGGGAGCAGCACCGGGAACCCGTACCGGACGCCCGCCATCAGCGGCGCCGCCGCGACGAGCCGCCCCCGGCGGCGGACGAGCACGAGCCGCAGCCGCCCGCGCGTGCCGTACCAGCCCCACCATGCCTTGATCCACTCGTAGGTCTGGAACGGGGTCGCGGCCGGGCTGCGGTCGTACAGGTCGCGCAGCTCGCCGGCGAGGCCGACGAGGGCCTGCTCGTCCCGGTGCACCTCCACCGACCATTCGACGGCCGGGGTCGCGAGCCGGACGGGCGCGACGGCGGTCACGGCGCCACCTCGATCCGGTCGGCGGCGGCCGGGGCGGGGACGGCGGCGCGCCGCCGCGCGTCGCGCCGGGCTCCGCGCCGCCCGCTCATGATCGCGGCGCTGAGCCCGGCGAGCAGCACGCCCGCGGCGGTCCCCGCGGCGATGTCCAGCGCCGGGTTCGGCGACGACGGGACGGCGGGCGGCTCGGCGAGCGTCATCAGCGCGACCCGCACCCCGGTGTCCGCGCGGTGCTGCGCCCCGTACCGGACGAGCGCGTCGGCGGCGGCGTTGGCGAACGCGGCGGCGTCGCGGGCCGTCCGGGCGCTGCCGGCCAGCCGGATCAGCGGCGTGTCCGGCGACGTGGACGCCTGGACGTGCCGGCGGGTGTCGCCCGCCGCGTGCGCCGGCAGCGGTATCGAGGAGTGCTGCAGTGTCTCCGGCAGCGGCGCGAGCCGCCCGTACGCCTGCGCGAAACTGACCGCCGCCGGCCCGGACTGGCCGTCGGCGGAGTCCACGACGAGGACGAACGCGGTCGCGGTGTAGGTGGTGGGCGCGAACAGGGCGTATCCGAGCCCGCCGAGGAACCCGGCGAGCACGAACGCGGCGGCCCAGCCGAACCGCCGCAGGTACGCGGCGGCCGGCGCCCGCAGGCGCCCGGCGGCGCCGAGACCCCTGGCCTTCGCTCTCGCTTCACGTTGCGGCATCGTGTGCCCTTTCTCGTATCGGAACGGCCCCGCGGTCGGGCGGCCCGGGCGTGTACAGCCGGGCGAGCGCGGCGGCCTGCTCGGCGATGGCGTAGCGGGCGACGACGGGCGGCACGCGCGTCCGGTCGCGCGGCGCGCGCAGCGCGCCGGCGAGCTCCGCGCTCCAGACCGCGGCGTCGGTGGGGAGGCGGCGCGCGCCGGGGGCCTCGCCGGGCGGGACGTCGTCGAGGGCGGGGCAGGCCGTGTAGCGGACGGGCAGCCCGGCGGCGAGGGCCTCCACGACGCCGAGCCCGAACGTCTCCTGGACGGACGGCGCGGCGAGCACGTCCATCGCGGCGAGCGCGCCCGCGACGTCCGACGTCCCCCCGGTGAAGATGACCGGGACGCGGAGCCGGTGCGCCAGCCGCTCCAGCGCGCCGCGCATCGGCCCGGCCCCGACGAGCAGCAGCCGGACGCCGTCCAGCCGCGCGACCGCCTCGATCAGCAGGTCGAACCGCTTGGTCGGGACGAGCCGCCCGACGGCGCCGACGACCGGCTCGTCCGGGCCGATGCCGAGGCGGCGGCGGGTCGCGGCGCGGCGGGCCGCGTCGAACGCGAACGCGGCGGCGTCGACGCCGTTCGGGATCACGACGATCCGGCCGGGTCTCACCCCCCAGCCGCGCAGCCGGGCCGCGACGGTCGGCGACACCGCGACGGTCGCGGACCCGAGCCGCTCGGTCGCCCGGTACAGCGCCCGGACGCCGCGGGTGGTCGCCCGCCCCTCGATGTGGCCGTCGCCGAGCGAGTGCTCGGTCGCGATGACGCGCGCCGCGCCGGCGAGGCGCGCGGCGATCCGCCCGTAGACGCACGCCCGGTACAGGTGGGTGTGGACGACGTCGAACCGCCCGCGCCGGATCAGCCGGGCGAGCCGGGGCAGCGCCGCGAGGTCGCGGTTGCCGCGCATCCCGATCTCGTGGACGGGCACGCCGGTCCGGCGGATCTCGGCGCCCAGCGTCCCGGTGCGGGTGAGCGTCGCGACCTCGCAGGCGACCGGCAGGTGGCGCAGCAGCAGCGCGAGCTGGCGTTCGGCGCCGCCGTGCTCCAGCCCGGTGATGACGTGCAGGACCCGGGTCACACGCGGCTCCTGCGGCGCAGCTCGTGCCGGACGAGCTTGGCCCGCAGCCGCAGCGGCCCGTCCCGGTCGCCGATGTAGGTGCGGGGCAGCGCGTGCCGGGACGGCTCCGCGGGGCGGATGTCGCAGGCGTGGTCGTACCCGGCGGCGCGCGCCGCCTCGACCTCGCGGGCGCCGGCGTGCCCGTAGGGGTAGGCGAAGCCGGTGACCGGCGCCTGGACGACGTCCTCCAGCGCGGCGCGGCTCTCCTCCAGCTCCTCGCGCAGCTCGGTGTCGTCGGTGCCGGGGAGGGAGACGTGGTGGCGGCCGTGCGAGGCGACCTCCATGCCGGCGTCGGCCACCGTCCGGATCTGGTCCGCCGTCATGAGGGGCTTGCGGGGGCCGCCGTCGTCCCACGCGTTGTAGGCGCCGATCCGCCCGGTGACCACGTACACGGTCGCGCCGAACCCGTACCGCAGCAGCGCCGGGACGGCCCTGGTCGCGAAGTCGGCGTACCCGTCGTCGAACGTCAGCCCGACGAGGCCGCGCGCCCGGCCGGCGGCGTGCGCGTCCAGCAGCTCGGCCATGGCGACGCCGCGCAGGCCGCGCGCCCGCAGCCAGGCGAGCTGGCGCTCGAACCGCGCCGGCGACACCGTCACCAGGTGCGGGTCCTCATCGAAGTGGTCGACCGAGTGGTACATCAGCACCAGCGGGACCGGCCGGATCTCCTCCGCCGGCCGGTCCGGTTCGGTCGTTCTCGCCGGTCGCGTCGTTCCCGCCGGCTCGGTCGGCTGGGTCACTGGTCTCCCCCGATTCGGTCCGGCCGCGCACGCTGCGGCGCGACCGCAAGGCGATCCATGGAGCAAGGAGGTCGGGTCCCGCCAGGGCGGCGAGGACCGCGAAGGCCGCGGCGGTCACGAGCCCGCCGGCGGCGAGCCGGGCGAGCACCGGCGCCCCGGCGGCGGCGTGCGCGAAGAGCATCCCCGCCGCGCAGGCGCCGGCGGCGGCGAGCGCCAGCCGGGACACGTCGGCGGCGACGCGGCGCGGCGGGACGGGCGCGATGCCGCGCCGCAGCCCGGCGAGCAGCAGCACGGCGGCGACCGTGATCCCGGCGGCGTTGGCGGCGGCGAGCGCGATCGTCCCGGCGGACGCGGCGAACGCGCCGCCGATCGCGGCGGTGACCGCCAGGCCGAGCGCGAGCACCCGGGCGGGGCGCCACGTCGGCCGCCGCTGCGCGAAGAACGCGCGGGCGGCGAGGCCGACCGCCGACTGCCCCCACAGCCCGAGCGCGTAGACGCGCATGATCGACGCGGTGCGCCCGGTGTCCCGGGCGGTGAACTCGCCGTGCTCGAACAGCACCTTGATGACGGCCGGCGCGAACGCGATGAGGAACGCGCTCGCGGCCAGCACCAGCGCGCTCGCGACGACGAGGTCCTGCCGGATGCGGCGGGCGACCTGCCAGGTGTCGCCGTCCGCCGAGGCCCGCGCGAGCCTCGGGAACGTCACCGTCACGATCAGCAGCGACAGCACCATCGGCACCTGCGCGACCTTCTGCGCGTAGTTCAGGTGCGAGATGGAACCCGGCGCCAGCTCCGACCCGAGGAACCGCTCGACGAACACCTGGGCCTGCCGCGTCACGGTGTAGACGACGACGGGCGCGACGGCCGCGGCCCCGATCCGCCATTCGACCCCGCCGCCCTTCGGCGCCGCCCCGCGCGGGAGGGACGCGGCCGGGCCCTGCCGGATGCAGCGGGCGAAGGCCGGGGCCTGGACGGCGACCATCAGCAGGCCGCCGCAGGCGACGCCGAGCGCGGCGCTGGTGATGCCCATGACGGGCGCGAGGCCCCCGATCAGCGCGAGGATGCCGGCGTTGTAGGCGAGGTAGATCGCGGCGGGCGGGCCGAAGCGGTGGTGGGCGCGCAGGGTCGCGCTCATGAAGCCCGCGACGCCGAACGACACGACGGTGACCGCCGTCAGCCGGACGCACCGGACGGCCGGGCCGCGGTCGGCGAGCCCCGGCGCCAGGACGTCCACCACGATGGGCGCGGCGGCAACGAGCGTGAGCGCGACCAGCGACAGGCCGAGCACCATGCGGGGCAGCGCCGAGGCGGCGAGCGGGCGCAGGCCGTCGCCGCGCGCGAGCAGCCGGGTGACGACGGGGACCATGAGCAGCGCCATCGCGTCCTCGATGAGCAGCGGGGACACCGTCTCCGGGATCGTCCAGGCGACGAGGAACGCGTCGGTGCTCTCGCCGGCGCCGAACAGGTGCGCCATCACGAGGTCGCGGGCGAACCCGAGCCCGGTGCCCGCCGCGATGAGCACCCCCGACAGCGCGGCGGCGCGCCCGACGGAGCCCGTGCCGCCGGTCATTCGCGCACCGTCCCGAACGCGCACGCGGCGATCGCGCCGAGGACGACGGCGACGAGCGCGCAGGTCGGCCCGCCGAGGTCCGCGTACAGGAAGTTCACCAGCAGGAACGCGGTGAGGCCGGCGCCCGCGAGCCAGCACGGGTCGCGGAACCGGCGGCGCGTCCACAGCCCGGCGAGCAGCACCGCGAGCAGCGCGCCGAACCCGGCGACGCCCACCACGCCCTGCTCGCACAGGAACAGCAGGTACTCGTTGTGCGGCGAGAGCAGCGGCTGCCGCGCGTACCCGTTGACCGGGTCGGCGGTCTCGCTGCCGGACGACAGCTCGATCGTGGCGTAGGTGTCGCGGTAGGCGGGGAAGTTCTTCACGCCGACGCCGGTGAGGGGATGGTCCTCCCAGATCCGCACGGCGGCGGCCCACAGGTTGTACCGGTCGTCCACCGACCGGTCGGGATGGCTGATCGAGGCCGCCATCGACTTGGACCGCTCGACGACGGCCTGCCCGCCGCCGCCCGTGCCCGCGGCCGCGACCACCAGCAGCGCGCCGCAGCACACCAGGACCTTCACGGCCGTCCACCGGTCGAACAGCACCAGGATGAGGACGGCGGCGGCGCCGAGCGCGAGCCACGTCCCGCGGCTGAGCGCGAGCGCGAGCGCCGCGGCCAGCACGACGAGCCCGCCCAGCGCGGCGGCCACGGCGGCGGGGCCGCGGCGCGGCGCGGCCAGCGCGAACGCGGTCAGGATGAGGAACGCGAACCCGGCGACGATCGACATCGCCATCACGTCGAGGGCGCCGAACGTGCCGACGGCGCGGATGCTCCGCCCGTCCAGCGACGCGCCGTTGCCGGTGACCGACTGCCAGATCCCGTACCCGGCCTCCGCCAGCCCGAGCCCGAGCAGCGACGCGAACACGACGGCGAGGTCGCGGCGGTCCCGGACGAGCAGCACGACCGCCAGCGGCACCAGCACGAAGACCTGCAGGTCGCGGACGAACCCGGCCAGGCTGGTCCCGATGTCCGGGGAGTGCACGGTGCTGACGCCGAGCGCCGCCACCAGCGGCGCGAACGCCCAGAACGCCGTGCGCGGCATCTCGGCCCGCCCGGTGACCAGCAGGAACGCGGCGGCCGCCACGAGCACGCAGCCGGCGACGTCCCCGGCGGTGACCTGCACGCCGGGCCCGAACGCCTGCGAGCCGGGCGGGACCCCGACGCTCGCCACCGCCGCCGCGATCAGCAGGCTCGGGCGCCGCGGGATCCTCGCGGCGGCGGCCGGCGCGGCGAGGACGGTCATCCGGCGTCCTTGCAGAGCATCGCCCGTGCCGTCAGCAGCAGGATCCGCAGGTCGCCGCCGAACGTCCAGTGGTCGATGTAGTGGTTGTCGAGCCGGGCCCGCAGCTCGATCGACGTGTCGCCCCGGAACCCGTGGATCTGCGCCCAGCCCGTCATCCCGACCGGGACGCGGTGGCGCAGCATGTAGCCGGGGCAGGTGCGGGCGAACTGCTCCACGAAGTGGGGGCGCTCCGGGCGCGGCCCGACGAGGCTCATGTCGCCGCGCACCACGTTCCACAGCTGCGGGAGCTCGTCCAGCGACGTATTGCGCAGGAACCTGCCGACCCGTCCCATCCGCGCGTCGTCCTTGACGGTCCAGCGGGTGTCGGACTCCCGCTCGTCCGCCGGCTTCAGCGTCCGGAACTTCAGCAGCACGAACTCCTCGCCGCCGAGCCCGATCCGCCGCTGCCGGAACAGCACGCCGGGGCCGCCCTCGATCCGCACGGCGAGCGCGCAGGCGGCGAGCAGCGGCGCGAACGCGACCAGCAGCAGGGACGCCACGACGAGGTCGAGCGCCCGTTTCGCGCGGCGGGCGGCGGGGTCGCGGAGCCCCCAGTCGACCCGCGCGCACGGCAGCCCGGCGAGGTACTCGCGCCGCGCCGGCGGCACCGGCACCACGTCCGACGGCGGCTGGACCAGCAGCGTCTCGCACGGCAGCCCGAACGACATGCGCAGCACGGCGCCGAGCTGCTCGGGGTGGACGTCCTCGGCGACGACGACGAGCGTGTCGACCGAATGCTCCTCCACCAGCGCCGGCAGGTCGGCCGTCTCGCCGAGCACCGGCGCCGGCGCGGGACGCCCCGCCGCCACCTGCCCGACCGCCGACAGGCCGAACTCGCCCCGGTTCCGCAGGATGTCGACCATGTGCGCGGCCATCCCGCCCGTCCCGACGACGAGCGCGTTGCGCGGCCGGGTCCTCCGGCACCGGTACGTCCGGACGGCGGCGTTCATGAACACGCGGAACCCCAGCGACATCGACGCCGGGACCGCCACCGCCCACACCAGCGCCGCCGCCGGGTGCGGCAGCAGCACCGCGACGATCGCGGCGACCACGAGCATCCGCAGAAGCAGGGGCGGGGCGTCGGCCAGCAGCGACGGGTTGCGGCGCGTCCGGTAGAGCCCGCCCGACGCGTTGGCCAGGACGACGCCCAGCGCCGCGAGGGCCGCGATCACCCCGCTCCGCGACATGGAGACGCCGACGGCCATCGCCCACCCGTCCACCACCGCGAGGCACGCCGGGCACAGCCCGGCCAGGGTGCGCGCGCCGCGCCCGGCCGGGGCGAGGACGCCGGCGGGAGCGAGATCCGCGGGGCCGCCCCCCGAGTCGAGGGAGGGACTCAGCCCCTGGGCTCTCATCGCGCGCGTCCCTTCACAGACAAGAACTCACCTAGCAGGGCCGTCGCGGGCCGGCCACGGTCCAGCATCGCAACTGGTCAGCACGCGGATCGCCGCTTTTAACCGCGCCCAGCACAGTCTTGAAGAGAAGATCGACCGAGGGCCCGGAGCGTCAGCGGACCACGAAAGATCCGCCGAATCGGCCCCGGCGCGCGAACCTTCGGGGGACCATGGACGTCTTAAGTGATCGGACGCCGCCACCCTGCCGCCCCGCCTCCGGCCGGCTCGGGAATAAGGGCCGTTCCGTAAGCGATCTCTTTGCCGTCCCGCGGTACGCGGGTCCGGCCGGCTGTTGAAGGAGAACGGTGCGAGGAAAGGCGTTGGTGCTGACGCTCGTCCTGGGGCTGGCGGCCGCCTGCGGCGGCGGCGACGGGGAATCCGGCGGAGCGACCGCGAAGGGCGGCGACGACGGCACGCCGCAGGTGACGATCACCCCGGCGAACGGCAACGGCAGGGCCCGCCCCGACCGGGGCGTGACGGTCACCGCCTCCGGCGGCACCCTCGGGGCCGTCTCCGTGAAGCTGAAGGGCGCCGACGTCCCCGGCGAGTTCTCCGCCGACAAGACCAAGTGGCACTCCAAGTGGACGCTGCAGCCCGGCGGCCGCTACCAGGTCTCGGCCACGGCCACGTCCCCGAAGGGCAAGTCCACCACCGCGACGAGCGCGTTCCGCACCAGCAGCGCCACCGCCGCCACCCGCGTCAACAACGTCGTGCCCAGCCAGAACGAGACCGTCGGCACCGGCATGCCGGTCTTCGTCCAGTTCAACAAGGCCGTCCCGGAGAAGGCCAAGCCGCTCATCGAGCGCGCCACCGAGATCTCCTCGACCACCCCCACCGAGGGCGCCTGGCGCTGGCTGAGCGCGGGCGAGTCCTTCAACGGCCTCCCCTCGATGGTGTTCCGCCCGAAGCGCCCGTGGAAGCCGCACCAGCGCGTCACGGTCAAGATCCACTACGCGGGTCTGCGGATCGGCGACGACGTCTTCGGCGACCGCGACGTCGTCCGCACCTTCAAGGTCGGCGACTCCCACGTCGTCAGCATCAACGCCAAGACGCACCGGCTCGTCGTCAAGAAGAACGGCCGCACCGTCCGCACCTGGGGCGTCAGCCTCGGCTCCGGCGGCGACGTCCAGCGCGACGGCGTCGACCACCTGCTCACCACCAGCGGCGTCCACCTCACCATGGACCACGTCCGCCTGGAGCGCATGCGCCCGCCGGGCAAGAAGAAGGGCGACCCGGGCTGGTACGACGAGAAGGTCCCGTGGGCGACCCGCATCTCCAACAGCGGCGAGTACATCCACCAGAACATGGACGACCCGTCCTGCCTCGGCAACCGCAACTGCAGCCACGGCTGCGTCCGCTCCCCCGCCGCCGACGCCCAGTGGTTCTTCCACTGGTCCTACCGCGGCGACATCGTCACCATCACCGGCACCAAGCGCTCCCTCCAGTGGACGAACGGCTGGGGCTACTGGCAGCTGCCTTTCGCCAAGTGGACCAAGGGCAGCGCCCTGGGCAAGCCCATAACCACCGCCAAGTCCTGACAAGGCCGGCCCGCGTCACCGGGTCCCAGTGCGTACGCACCATCATTTCTGCGCTCTCGTGGATGGCGAGAGCGTTGGGGTGGGCTTGGTTGCGGACGTGCTTGTTTCATGGGGTTAGCGGGCCTCGACTACACTTTTGTCATTCGTTGTCGGAATCTTTTGCGTCTTGGGGTGGGACATGGCCGCGTCGCAGGGCATCGCCGAGGAGTTGCGCGGTGTCGGGCTGCGGGTGACGGCCGCCCGCGTCGCTCTGCTGGAGACCGTCCGGACCGGGGACCACCTCGATGTCGAGGCCATCGCCGGCGGGGTGCGGGAGCGGGTGGGGCACATCTCGCTCCAGGCCGTCTACGAGGCGCTGCACGCGCTGACGGCGGCGGGGCTCGTGCGCCGCATCCAGCCGGGCGACAGCCCGGCGCGGTTCGAGGGGCGCGTCGGCGACAACCACCATCATCTGGTCTGCCGCAACTGCGGGGCCATGAGGGACGTCGACTGCGTGGTGGGGCACGCGCCCTGCCTGGAGCCGGTCGACGAGGCCGGATACCTCGTCGACGAGGCCGAGGTGACGTTCTGGGGGCTCTGCCCGGACTGCCGTGCGTGACGGCGTCTGCCGTGCGTGACGGCGTCCAGGCCGGCCAGGGAGGAGGGCCGGCCTGGACGTGACGGTCACGCGAGGTCGAAGCGGTCCAGGTTCATCACCTTGTTCCACGCGGCGACGAAGTCCTGAACGAACTTCTCCTTCGCGTCGTCTGCCCCGTAGACCTCGGAGATCGCGCGGAGCTCGGAGTTCGCGCCGAACACGAGGTCGACGCGGCTGCCGGTCCACTTGACGTCGCCGGAGGCGTCCCGGCCCTCGAAGGTCTCGGAGTCCTCCGACGTCGGCTCCCACGTGATGCCCATGTCGAGCATGTTCACGAAGAAGTCGTTCGTCAGGGCGCCGGGACGGTCGGTGAGGACGCCCAGCTTGCTCCCCTTGTAGTTCGCGCCGAGGACCCGCAGGCCGCCGACCAGCACCGTCATCTCGGGCGCGGTGAGGTTCAGCAGCTGCGCCCGGTCGACCAGGAGGAACTCGGCCGGCAGCGGGTTGCCCTTGCCGACGTAGTTGCGGAACCCGTCGTGCGTGGGCTCCATCGCCGCGAACGACTCCACGTCGGTCTGCTCCTGCGAGGCGTCGGTGCGGCCCGGGGTGAACGGCACCTCGATGTCGTGGCCCGCGTCCCTGGCCGCCTTCTCGACGGCCGCGCAGCCGCCGAGGACGATCAGGTCGGCGAGCGAGACCTTCTTGCCGCCGGTCTGCGCGGAGTTGAACGCCCGCTGGACGCCCTCCAGCGCGCTCAGCACCTGCGCCAGCTCGTCGGGCTCGTTGACCTCCCAGCCGCGCTGCGGCTCCAGGCGGATGCGGGCGCCGTTGGCGCCGCCGCGCTTGTCGCTGCCGCGGAACGACGCGGCCGACGCCCACGCGGTGGAGACCAGCTGCCGGACCGACAGCCCGGTGGCCAGGATCCGCTGCTTGAGGTCGGCGATGTCCGCCGCGTCGACGAGCTCGTGGTCGACGGCCGGGACCGGGTCCTGCCAGATGAGCTCCTCGTCCGGGACCTCCGGGCCGAGGAGGCGGACGACCGGGCCCATGTCGCGGTGGGTGAGCTTGTACCAGGCGCGGGCGAACGCGTCCGCGAACTCGTCCGGGTTGTCCTTGAACCGCCGCGAGATCGGCTCGTAGATCGGGTCGAACCGCAGCGCCAGGTCCGTGGTGAGCATCGTCGGGTGCGTCCGGCCGTCGGAGTGGGCCAGCGGGATGGTGCCCTCGCCGGCGCCGTCCTTGGGCCGCCACTGCCAGGCGCCCGCGGGGCTCTTGTACAGCTCCCACTCGTACCCGAAGAGGATCTCCCAGAAGCTGTTGTCCCACTTGGTGGGCGTGTCGGTCCAGGTGACCTCCAGGCCGCTGCCCATCGCGTCGGCGCCCTTGCCGGTGCCGTAGGTGCCCTTCCAGCCGATGCCCATCTGCTCCAGCGGCGCGGCCTCCGGCTCCGGCCCGACGTTGGCGTGCGGGTCGGCGCCGTGGGTCTTGCCGAAGGTGTGGCCGCCGGCGATCAGCGCGACGGTCTCCTCGTCGTTCATCGCCATCCGGCGGAACGTCTCGCGGATGTCGCGGGCCGCGGCGAGCGGGTCCGGGTTGCCGTTCGGGCCCTCCGGGTTGACGTAGATGAGGCCCATCTGCACCGCGGCGAGCGGGTTCTCCAGCTCGCGGTCGCCGGTGTAGCGCTCGTCGCCGAGCCAGGTCTGCTCGGGGCCCCAGTAGACGTT
Organism: Spirillospora sp. NPDC127506; assembly: GCF_040302145.1. Classification (NCBI taxonomy): domain Bacteria; kingdom Bacillati; phylum Actinomycetota; class Actinomycetes; order Streptosporangiales; family Thermomonosporaceae; genus Spirillospora; species Spirillospora sp. NPDC127506. The sequence continues at coordinate 49,134 of NZ_JBEORG010000022.1, forward strand.
CTCGTCCGGGACGTAGACGTCCTCGCGGCCGCCGCCGAACCCGAACGTCTTGAAGCCCATCGACTCCAGGGCGACGTTGCCGGCGAGGATGTACAGGTCGGCCCAGGAGAGGCTCTTGCCGTACTTCTTCTTGACCGGCCACAGCAGCCGGCGGGCGCGGTCGAGGAGGACGTTGTCCGGCCAGCTGTTCAGCGGCGCGAAGCGCTGCTGGCCGCTCCCGCCGCCGCCGCGGCCGTCGTGGATCCGGTAGGTGCCGGCGCTGTGCCACGCCATCCGGATCATGAGCGGCCCGTAGTTGCCGAAGTCCGCGGGCCACCAGTCCTGCGAGTCGGTGAGCAGCGCGGCGATGTCGGCCTTGACGGCGGGCAGGTCGAGGCTCTTGAACGCCTCGGCGTAGTCGAAGTCCGGACCGTACGGGTTGGTCTCGGCGGGCTGCGAGGCGAGCCCCCGCAGGTTGAGCCGTTCCGGCCACCAGTTGCGGTTGCCCCCGCCCTGGGTGGGGTGCGGTGCGCGCGTGCCGTGCACGACCGGGCAGCCGCCGGCGCTCTCGGTGTTCTCAGCCATGTGCTTCCTTCCAGGACGAAGCAGTGGATGGATCGGGTGGGCAGTCGGGGCACAGGCCCCAGTAGACGACCTCGGCCTCGTCGATCGAGAAGCCCCGGTCGTCGGAGGCGGTGAGGCATGGGGCCTCGCCGACGGCGCAGTCGACGTCGGCGATGGCGCCGCAGGACCTGCAGACGACGTGGTGGTGGTTGTCGCCGGTCCGCGACTCGTAGCGCGCCACCGAGCCGGAGGGCTGGATGCGCCGCACCAGCCCCGCCGTCGTCAGCACGCGCAGCGAGTCGTACACGGCCTGGTGGGACGTCTTCGGCAGCTCCCGGCGCACCGCGCCGATGATCGTGTCGGTGTCCGCGTGCGGGTGCGCATGCACCGCGCGCAGCACAGCGACCCGCGGCCTGGTCACTCGCAGAGCGGCCCCGCGCAGCAACTCCGGAAACTCCGAGGTCGTCACCACGCGACACAGGGTGTCCGATTTTCTTGAACGAGTCAAGATAAGGAGTCGTCCAAGTTTGGACGCGCCGCCGGGCCGGGACGCCGCCGCGGGCCACGATGCCGGAGTGAAGACAGAGGCGCGAGAGGGAGGTGCAAAACGGGACGTTTCACTAGGATGCTCGCGTGCGCGAAGATCAAGAGGTCCCGGACGACGGCGTGCTGACCGCGCCGCTCCCGCTGCCGGACCGCGCCTCCGGCGAGGACCGACCCGCGGAGGTGGTCGTGGAGCGCGAGACTGCTGCGGGCACCGGGGTCGATCCGGCACCGGTGCGCGCGTTCGGGCAGGACGTCGAGCGGCTCTCCGGGCTGGTGGCGCAGCTCGGCACCCTCGCCGCGGCGCTGGGCGACCGGCTCGACGGCGAGGTCAAGAGCGTGCTGGGCGAGGCCGAGCGGGCGCTCGCGGAGGCGGGCGACGCGCGGCGGCTGGCCGCGGAGGCGGAGGCCCGCGCCAAGGAGGCCGACGCCCGCGCGGACGCGGCGCGGCAGGAGGTCGCCGAGGCGCGCGAGGAGCTGGAGAAGGGCCTCGCCGCCGCGAAGGCGAGCGTCACCGCCGCGCAGGAGAGCGAGGCCAACGCGTGGAAGGAGGCGGGCGCGCACCAGCAGGCCCGCGCCACGTCCGCCAACGAGGCCGCGCACGCCGAGGGGCTCCGCAAGCGCGCCGAGGCGGCGTGGAGCACCGAGCACGAGGCCCGGGCCGAGGCCGAGCGCGAGCGCGACGACCTCGCCACCCGGCTGTCCGCCGAGCAGAACGCGCTGGCCACCGCCCGCAGCGACCTGGCGGACGCGCGGGCCGAGCTGGCGGAGGCCCGCGCCAAGCTGGAGGCCGCCGCCGAGACCGAGCGCCGGCTGCGCGCCGAGCTGAGCGTCGTCCAGGGCGAGGTCGCCGGGCTGACCGTGGAGAAGAACGCAGCGGCGAGCCGGGCGGAGGAGCAGGCCGCCCGCGCCAAGCGCGCCGAGCAGCTCGCCGACTCCGCGGAGGACCGCATCCTCGCCGCGATGGCCCGCGCGGACCGGGCCGAGCGGCGCGCGGACGCCGCGGAGGAGCGCGCCGACGCCGCCGAGGTGCGCATCGACCGCGACGCGGCGACCGTCCGCGCGCTGCAGGACACCCTGCGGGCGGCGCTGGACCTCCCGGCCGTCGAGGACCTCGGCGACGGCCGCGGCGTGCGGGTCGACGAGTCCGCCGCGGTCGTCGCCCGGCCGGGCGGGCTGATCGGCGTCGACCAGATCCCGGACGAGATGGACGGCGAGCTGGCCGGCCGGTTCGCCCGCGCGATCCTGGCCGTCCGCGTCCATCAGGCCACCCAGCGGCCGGCCCCGGAAGAACCCGCCGACCTGCCCGGGGAGTAGCCGCTCGGCACGGCCGGTGCGGTACGGCCGGTGCGGCGCGGTCAGCGGAGCGCGGCGGGCGCGGTCGCCGGGACGACGGGCTTGTCGGGCATGACGCGGTCGATGCGCCGGTAGGCGCTGCCGGGCTCGGGGCGCGGGTCCTTCTCGCCGCGGTTCGGCCAGAACGCCATGGCGCGTTCGGCCTGGGCCGTGATGGTCAGGGACGGGTTGACGCCGAGGTTCGCGGTGACCGCCGAGCCGTCCACGATGTGCAGCCCCGGATACCCGTGGACGCGGTGGTACGGGTCGATGACGCCGGTCTCCGGGGTCTCCCCGATGACGCAGCCGCCGATGAAGTGCGCCGTCGTCGGGATGTTGAACAGGTCGAACCACGTCCCGCCGGGGGTGGCGTCGAGCTCCTCGGCGAGCATCCGGACGGCGTCGTGGGCGACGGGGATCCAGGTCGGGTTCGGCTCGCCGTCGCCCTGCCGCGCGACCAGCCTGCGGCGGCCGAGGCGGCCCCGCTTCTCGCTGAGGGTGATCGAGTTGTCGGCGGTCTGCATCACGAGGGCGATGACCGTCCGCTTGGCCCAGTCCTTGAGGGAGAGGCCGCGCAGGATGATGGTCGGGTGCCGCGCGGCCTGGCCGAGGAACTTCAGCCAGCGGGGCGCGCCGCCGCCGTCCACGAGCAGCGTCCGGATGACGCCCATCGCGTTGTTGCCCGCCCCGTACCGGGTGGGTTCGATGTGGGTCTTGTCATCCGGGTGGAAGGACGAGGTGATCGCGAGGCCGGTGCTGTGGTCGACGTCCTTCTTGCGGTGCCACACGGTCATGCGCTCGACGCCGAGCAGCGCCTCGGAGTTGGTGCGGGTGAGCTCGCCGAGCCGGGGCGACAGGTTCGGCAGGCGGCCGGACGCGCGCATGCGGTGCAGGAGGCGCTGCGTCCCGTACGTCCCGGCGGCGAGGACGACGTGCTCGGCGGTCAGCGTCCGGCGGCGCCGGCGCAGCGGCCCGGTGTGCTCGGCGACCACCTCGTAGCCGCCGCCCGCCCGCGGCGACAGCGCGGTGACGGTGGTGTCCGGGATGACCTGGACGCCCGCCTTCTCCGCCAGGTACAGGTAGTTCTTGGTGAGCATGTTCTTCGCGCCGACCTTGCAGCCGATCATGCAGGAGCCGCAGGCGGTGCAGGTCGTCCGGCGCGGCCCGGCGCCGCCGAAGTACGGGTCGTCGGCGTCCTCGCCGGGCCGGTCGCCGAAGAACACGCCGACCGGCGTCGGATGGTAGGTGTCGCCGGCGCCCATCCGGTCGGCGACCCGCTTCATCGCCTCGTCGGCGGGCGTGACGAGCGGGTTCGTCGTGACGCCGAGCATGCGCCGGGCCTGGTCGTAGAACGGCTTCAGCTCGTCCTGCCAGTCGGTGATGCCGCCCCACTGGCGGTCCTTGAAGAACGGCTCCGGCGGGACGTAGAGGGTGTTGGCGTAGACGAGCGAGCCGCCGCCGACGCCGGCCCCCGCCAGCACCAGCACCCCGGCCTTGCCGCCGACCAGGTGGACGCGCTGGATTCCGCGCATGCCGAGGCGCGGCGCCCACACGTACTTGCGCAGCCGCCAGGACGTCTTGGGGAGCGTCCGCTCGTCGAACCGGCGGCCGGCCTCGATCACGGCGACCCGGTAGCCCTTCTCGACCAGCCGGAGCGCCGACACGCTTCCGCCGAACCCGGAGCCCACCACGATGACGTCGAAGTCGTAGGCGTCATCGGACATCGCACACCACCTTCGTCGCGGGGAAGGCCACCGAGTGTGGGCCCTCGCCCGCGCCGTCCGCCATGGGAATGGGACAACGATTCGATGACGCGTTTGTCACCCGAGTGATAAACGCAGGCCGGCGGACGCTCGCAGCGCGTCTCCGGAAAGGCCCGGCAAATGGCGCGGAGCCTGTGGACGCTCTCCGGGCGGTCCCCACGGCCGACCGCTCGCGCCGTACGGGACCGGCACGAGGAGCGGGACGCTCGCGAGGGACGAACGCTCGGCGCGCCAACGGAACCGGAACGCCCGCCCGGCCGACGTACCGAGCGCGGCCGCCATGCTCTTCCCTCTTTTCCCAGTTCGCGGCGTTCAACATAACTACTGGCCGGTAAATTCGAGGCACCGGTGGTCGCCGCTGCAGAAACCCGGTCACGGCTTTCTCTGTTAGCGGAGGGCAGGTTCCGCAATTGTCGTGTGCCGGGAAGATGCCTGGCCGGGCGGACGCGAGACCACTCCACCGGCTATTGTCGAGGCCCCATCCGGCTGGAAGGACCACCAGTGAACCGACGTCATCTGGCGGCTCTGCTGCTCGTCCCGGCACTGGCGCTGACCGCTGCCTGCGGTGGAGGCGACGACGGCGACGACCCGGCGCCGACCCCGTCCGCGCAGGCCCCCACGGGCGGCGGGGCGTCCGCGCCGGCCGGGGCGGACTCGGGCGGCGCGTCCACGGGCGGCACGTCCCGGGCACCCGGCGGGGCGCCGTCGGCCGCCCCGTCCAAGGTCGTCAGCGCGTTCGTCGACTGCATGCGCCGGCACGGCGTGAAGGTGCCGCAGGACACCAGCACCTGGCGGCCCGACGCGCAGGACGGCCGCACCCAGAAGGCCCTCCTGGCGTGCATGAAGTCGGCCGGGGCGCCGGGGTCCTGAGGCACCGCCCCCGGGGCGCGGCGCCTCTGCCATGATCTCCGGGGTGACCTCGATCCAGCGGATCCCGCTCCTGCCGCTCGCCGCGGCGGCGCTGCTCGGCCTGACCGCCTGCGGCGCCGAGCGGGCGCCCGCCGCCGTCCCGTCCGAGCCCCGCCCGGCGCGGCCGACCTCCATCGCCATTCCGTCCACGTCGCCGGCGCCGCCGGTGTGCACGCGGGAGGGCATCAGCGTCGGGATGGAGCGGCCCGAGGCCGCGATGGGCCTCCGTGCCGCGGCCATCAGGCTGCGCAACTGCGGCGACCGCCCGTACCGGCTGGACGGCTATGCGTCCCTGCGCGTCCTCGACGAGGACCGGCAGCCGTTCGACGTGAAGGTGGTGCGGGGCACCACGCGGATCGAGGACGCGGGGCCGGAGCCGCTGACGATCCGTCCCGGCGAGTCGGCGATCTTCGGGATCGTCTGGCGGAACCTGGTCACCGACCCGACCACCACGGCCGTGACCGGACGGTACCTGGAGGTGCGGCCGGCGCCGGGGCGGCCGGTCGTCATCGTCGAGGCCGGCGGCCCCATCGACCTCGGCAACACCGGCCGGCTGGAGGAGACCGCCTGGCGCCTCCCCCGCCGCCGCTGACTCAGCGGGGCGGTGCCTGCCCGGCGGCCGCCGGCTCAGCGGGGCGGCGCCTGCACCTTGCCGATGCCGAGCGTGTTCTGCGCGGGCATCAGCCCGGTCTCCAGCACCTTGACCAGGATCGGCATCGTCAGCTGCGCGAGCCGGTCGGCCTTGTCGGCGCCGAGCGTCCGCCAGGGCGCGTAGGCGAGGTCGTCGGTCATCCGCTCGACGGAGTCGCGCAGCTCGCGGCCCTTGTCGGTCGCCTTCCCCTCCGCGTCCACCAGGCCCCGGGAGGCGAGGCGGTCGCGGGCGGCGGCCCATTCCCCGTCCGTCCAGCCCCGGCTCGCGAACGTCTCCACGGACGCGGCGCCGATCGCGGCGAACGACACCAGCGCCTCGGCCGGGTCGAGCCCGTGGGTGAGGAGCGCGGCGACGTGGCCGTCCCCGCGCTGCTCGCGCAGGATGCCGATCGCGTGCCACAGGACGAGATGCGGCTCGTCCGGCCAGGGCAGGCCGGCGTTGGCGGCGGCGAGCGGGCGGCCGGCGGTGTCCGCCTCCTCGGCGGCGGCGCGGGCGAGCCCCGCGGCCTCCGCGAGGTCCGCGTCGCCGATCCCGTCGCCGAGCAGCGCCCGGTACATGCGGTCGACGGCGCGCCACCGCCCTTCGAGGACGCGCTCGGGCGGCGCGACCGCCCAGGCGGCGGGGATGTGCTCGGCCACCATGCGCGGGCTGAAGCTGTAGAACGCGGACGCCACCCGCTCGGGGCCTGCGGTGCCGAGCGGCGCGGCGCGCCAGGCGAAGTAGCTCGGCCAGCGGGTGCCGACGTCGTAGCCGAGCGCCGCCGCCTCGGCGAAGACGTCGGGCGAGTACCAGAACAGGGCGTGCACGGGTTCGAGCTGATGCCACATCCGCCGCGCCAGGGCGGGGTTCTCCGTCATCGCGTCGGCTCCTTCTCCTCGGGATCGCCGCCCACCCTATCTTGACAATGACAAGATTGCATCAGCCCAGGCGGGAGGGGTAGATGCGCGGCTGCGCCGGCGGGACGGCGGGCACGGGCTGGCGGAGCCGGCGCGTGCGGCGCTCGTGCCGCGGGAACGCCGTCAGGGCCAGGACGGCCAGGCCGACGCCCGCGGCCCGCAGCAGGAGCGGGGCCGGCTCGCCCGGCCACGGCTCCGCGTACAGCAGCGTGGCCGACAGCAGCAGGTGCGTCTTCGCCGTGACCGTGACGACGGTGACGATGATCGTGAGGCGGCAGCGCTGCAGCCCGATCGACAGCTGCACGAGGCCGAGGACGCCGGCGAGCAGGAACAGGTAGGGGTGCGGCGACGCGAGCACGTCCGTCCTCCGGCCCGCCGCGAGCATCATCGCCATGCCCTGCCCGAACACCTCGGTGGCGCCGAGCAGGACGCCCGCGCCGAGCCCGTAGGCGATGCCGGTCAGCGGGCGCGCGTGCCGGCCGCCGGCCGCGCGGTCGCGCGCGCCGAGCATCCAGAGCGGCAGGGCCAGCGACGGCACGAAGACCAGCGCCGCCTTCCACAGCGGGAGGGCGGCGGCCGCGCCGGCGCCGCCGGTGCGGTGCAGCGCGTCGCGCAGCGGCTCACCGTGGTCCGGCAGCACCGACAGCACGGCGGTGGCCATCGCGGCGACGGTGATGAGGACCGCGAGCCACTCCCGCGACGTGGGCCGCTCGCCGAAGCCGCTCATGCCCACGACCAGCAGCGGGACGAGCCCGAGCGCGTAGGCGGGCAGGGTCGCGGCCACCGGGATCGTGACGAGCGCGGCGGCCGAGAGCGCGAAGCCCGCCAGCAGCACCGCGACCCCGGCGAGCCAGCGCGGGCTGCGCACCAGCCGTCCCGCGGCGTGCAGCGGATGCCGGCCGCCGATCGGGCTCATCCGCCCGGTGGCCGTCTTGAACAGGACATAGGCGGCGATGTACACGGCCTGCGCGGCACAGGCGAGGACGACCGCTTGCATGGCGCACCTCCGGGACGACCGCCGTCATTCGCCCGCCGGGCGAAGAACGCTGCCGAATCGGATGGTTACACGGGGAGGGCGTCCGCTGATTCTCGCCGCGGGACGGAGAAAACACCCGATTTGTGCACCTCGGTGAGTATCTTCCGGCCCGGCTGTCCCGGAAAGGCCAAGATCGATGCACCGGTCGCGTTGCCCATCACTCAGCGCAGGTGAATGATTGCGTTGCGCTTCCGGAATCCAGGTGTGGTGATCGAGTGACGGCAGGGATGGAGCGGCTCGGGGAGCCGTTCGGCTTCGGCGGCGGCGGTGAGGGCGGCCGCCGGGCCCGCCGCGTCGTCCGCGAGCTCGCCGCGAAGGTCGTCGCGGACGGCGACCTGCTCGACGACGTCGAGCTGATGACGTCCGAGGCCGTCGCCAACGCCGTGCTGCACGGCTCCGGGCTGGTCACCGTGACGGTCTCGACCGACGGCCGCGTCCTGCGCGTCGAGGTCGCCGACGACGGCCCCGCCCGCCCCGACCCGGCCGGCGCCGACCCGCACGGCCGCCGCCGCCTCGACCACGGCCGCGGCCTCACCGTCATCGACGCGCTCGCCCGCGAGTGGGGCCTCGACCAGTCCCCCGGCCGCACCCGCCTCTGGTTCACCGTCGAGACGGCGCGCCCGCCCGCCACGACCTGACGGCGGCGCGACCCGGCGCGGTCAGCGGGCGGGCAGGGCGCGGCGGAGGATCTTGCCGGTGGCGTTGCGGGGCAGGGCGTCCAGGAAGTGGACGTCGCGCGGCACGGCGAACCGCGCCAGATGCTCGCGGACGTGGGCGCGGACGGCGTCGGCGTCGAGCGTCTCGCCGTCCCGCAGGACGATGTACGCGGCGGCGCGCTGCCCGAAGTCGTCGTCCGGGACGCCGACGACGGCGACCTCGCGGACCTGCGGGAGCTTCTCCAGGACCTCCTCGATCGCGGCCGGGAACACGTTCTCCCCGCCCGAGACGATCATGTCGTCGTCGCGGCCCCGCACGAACAGCCGGCCGTCCGCGTCGAGGTGGCCGACGTCGCCGAGGCTCATCAGGCCGTCCCGCATCTCCCTGGTCTCGCCGCTGGTGTAGCCGGCGAACAGCAGCTCGTTGGCGGCGAAGATGCGGCCGGTCGTGCCGGGCGGGACGGGCCGCCCGGCCTCGTCCAGGATCGCGACCTTCGTCCCGGGCGGCGGCGTCCCGGCGGTGTCGGGGTGGGCGCGCAGGTCGGCGGGGGTGGCGATGGTGACCCAGGACGCCTCCGTCGACCCGTACAGGTTGTAGAGGATGTCGCCGAACTCGTCCATGAACGCGGTCGCGAGCGTGGCGGGGAGGGCCGAGCCGCTGAGGGCGGCGATCCGCAGGGAGGACGTGTCGTACCCGCGCCGCACGGTCTCCGGGAGGTCCAGGATGCGCTGCAGCATGACCGGGACGGCGACGAGCGCCGTCGCGCGGGTGGCCTCGATCGTGCGCAGCGTCTGCTCGGGGTCGAACCGGGACCGCAGGATGATCGTGGCGCGCAGCGGGATCGCCGCCTGCAGCATCGCGTAGCCCCAGGTATGGAACAGCGGCGCCTCGATGAGCATCCGCTCGTGCACCCGGTACGGGATGCGGGACAGGATCGAGGTGAGCGGCGACAGCCCGGGCCGCGAGTGCCGGTCGGCGCCCTTCGGGCGGCCGGTCGTGCCGGAGCTGAGGACGATCGTCCGGCCCGCCCTCGCCGGCGGGTCGACCGGCCCGGCGGGCGCGGTGGCGATGGTGTTCTCCAGCTCCGACCCCGCCCCGCCGGCCGTGATGACGTGGACGGTCCGCGGCACGGCCGCGATGAACTCGGCGAACTCCGCGTCGGCGATGACGACGTCGATCTGCTGCTGCCGCAGCACGGTGCGGAGCTGCTCGGTGCTCATCCCCGTGTTGAGCAGGACGAGGTCGGAGCCGCGCTTGCTGCACGCGACGAGGGTCTCGACCATGCCGCGGTGGTTGCGGCAGAGCACGGCGACGCGCGGGGCGCCGTTGAACCGGCCGAGCGCGGCGGCGAGCCGGTCGGTGCGGGCGTCGAGCTCGCCGTAGGTCAGCTCCCCGGCGTCGTCGACGATCGCGACGCCGCCGGGGTCGCGGGCGGCGGCGGACACGACCGTCCCGCCGAGCAGCGTGCCCCAGCGGCGCAGCGCGTTGAGCTGGCGGGCGACCTTCAGCGGCGGTCCGGGACGCCACAGCCCGCTCCGGGCGAACATGCCTCCCGCCCGCACGACCGACGCCGCGCGGCGCCCGAACTCCGATCGTCCGCTCATCTACCGCCTCCGGTACGAGATCTTGGCAGTGACCGTATAGAGCGGTGTCTCCGCGCTCTTCTGCCTCAACTCAGCTCTTCGGGCCGTTCGTTGTCATGATCCTGACAACGAACCGCCCTCCGCGGCGGGCACCGGGTCGCCGGTCTCGGCGCTCTCCACCAGTTCGAGGCTGTCGCGGAGCGTGACCGGCTTGAGCAGCGCCGCCGCGGCGATCCCGACCACCGCGATACCCGCGGACACCAGGAAGATGTGGCCGGCGGCGTCCCCGTACGCGGCCCGCACGACCTCCTTCCCATTGGGCAAGTTTTCTCACATGGCAGCGTTTGCGGATGGGTAGGCTGGGCTGACCATGGAGACCACCGGCGGATTGCGCGACGGCACCGGGCCGCACGACGGGAGCGGGCCGCACGACGGGAGCGGGCCGCGGGACGGCGCGCCGCGCGGCGGCAAGGGCGGGCTGCGCGAGCGCAAGAAGGAGGCGACGCGCCGCGCCCTGCACGAGGCCGCGATGCGCCTCGCCGTCGAGCACGGCCTGGACGCGGTCACCGTCGAGGCCATCGCGGACGCCGCCGGCGTGTCCCGCCGCACCTTCTCCAACTATTTCGGCGGCAAGGAGGAGGCCCTCCTCTACGGCGGCGAGCAGCGGATGCGCTCCCTGCTGGAGACGTTCGAGGCCCGCCCCCCGGAGGAGTCGTCCTGGACGGCGCTGCGCGCGGCGTTCGAGGCCGTCCACGAGCAGTTCGGCCCCATGGACCCGCACTGGGCCGCGCAGGTCCGCCTCGCCCGCAACCATCCGTCCGTGCTGGCCCGGCAGCTCGCCCAGTACGCCGGGATGGAGCGATCCCTCGCCGGGCTGATCGCCGCCCGCGACGGCCTCCCGCCCGGCGGGCTGCGCTGCCGCACGATGGCCGGCGCCTTCATGACCGCCCTCCGCATCGCGTCCCTCACCTGGATCGAGGAGCAGCCGGCCCGCACGATGGCCGAGGTGGTCGACGAGGCCCTCACCGAGATCGCCCGCGAATTCCGCTGAGCCCGTCCGCCGGGTTAAATGGTCAAACCATGAATCGGATTGGTGGCGAGGACATGAGCGCGGACGGCGAGCGGGACGATCCCGACTTCTGGACGTTCGTCGACCTCGCGGGACGCCGCCTCGCGGACGAGTTCGGGTTCCCCGACCGGCTCGCGACCCGGCTGCTGCTCACCCTCAACCGCGCCTCGGCGATCGTCACCTACGACCTGGAGTCCACGGTGCACCGGCCGCGCGGGCACTCCTGGGCCGGCTTCCGGCTGCTGTTCGTGACCTGGCTGGCCGGGCCGCTGGAGCCCGGACGCGCCGCCACGCTGGCCGGGATGAGCCGGGCCGCCGTGTCCAACCTGGCCAAGACGCTCATCGCGGACGGGATGATGGCCCGCACGCCCGGCGAGCGGGACGGCCGGTCGGTGATCCTGTCGCTGACCGAGCGGGGCCGCGAGGCGATGCTGGAGATCTTCGCCGGGCAGCACGCGCGCGAGCGGCAGTGGGCGAGCACGCTGAGCGAGACCGAGCAGCGGATGCTGATCATGCTGCTGGACAAGCTGATCGCCGGCCGCACCTCCTTCGACGTGCGGGAACGCAGTTAACCCTTCCCCGGGCGGGAGAAGAGTCGTAGTGTCGGCACAAAGTAGTTAATGCATTAACCATCGGAGGCGACGGACATGGCCCACTACCGCCGGGTCGGCCACGTGCCGCCGAAACGCCACACCCAGCACAGGGACGGCGAGGAGCGGCTCTACTTCGAGGAACTGATGGGCGAGGAGGGGTTCTCCTCCGATTCGTCCCTCCTGTACCACCGGGACATCCCGTCCGCGATCACGGACTCCCGGACCTGGGACGTCCCGGACACGGCGACGACGCCCAACCACCCCCTCAAGCCGCGGCACCTGAAGCTGCACGACCTGTTCCCCAAGGAGACCTGGGCCGAGACCGACGTCGTCACCGGGCGGCGGGTGATCCTCGCCAACGGCGATGTCCGCCTCTCCTACGTCGTCTCCGCCGCCGACTCGCCGCTGTACCGCAACGCGACCGGCGACGAGATCGTTTACGTCGAGTCGGGCGCCGCCACGGTCGAGACGGTCTTCGGCGTGCTGAATGCCGAGCAGGGCGACTACGTCGTCATCCCGACGTCCACCACCCACCGCTGGCTGCCCACCGGCGACGAGCCTCTGCGCGCCTACGCGATCGAGGCGACCGGGCACGTCGCGCCGCCCAAGCGCTACCTCTCCCGCTACGGCCAGTTCCTGGAGAACGCGCCGTACTGCGAGCGCGACCTGCACGGCCCCGGCGAGCCGCTCCTCTCCGACGAGACCGACGTCGAGGTCTACGTCAAGCACCGCACCTCGCGCGGCATCGTGGGCACCCGCATGACCTACGCGCGGCACCCGTTCGACGTCGTCGGCTGGGACGGCTGCCTGTACCCGTTCACGTTCAACATCCACGACTTCGAGCCCATCACCGGCCGCGTCCACCAGCCGCCGCCCGTCCACCAGGTGTTCGAGGGCCACAACTTCGTGGTGTGCAACTTCGTGCCGCGGAAGGTCGACTACCACCCGCTGTCGATCCCGGTGCCCTACTACCACTCGAACGTCGACTCCGACGAGATCATGTTCTACTGCGGCGGGGACTACGAGGCGCGCAAGGGCTCCGGCATCGGCCAGGGCTCGGTCTCCGTCCACCCGGGCGGCCTCGCGCACGGCCCGCAGCCCGGGGCCTACGAGCGCAGCATCGGCGTCGACTTCTTCGACGAACTCGCCGTCATGGTCGACACCTTCCACCCGCTCGAACTCGGCGAGGGCGGGCTGGCGTGCGAGGACACCGGCTACGCCTGGACGTGGGCGAGGCGGCGATGATCCCGACGTTCGCCCACGCCCTCTGCGACGACGCGGCCGTCTTCCCGCCCGGCCTCGCACCGCTGGCCGAGGCCGTCCCGGCCCACCGCGCGCACCGCGCCGCCCCGTACGCCGACCTCGTCGGCCCCCTCGTCGTGCCGGCGACCGCGCTGGACGAGCTGGACCGGCTGCTCGGCGACGAGCCCCTCGACGTGTCGATCACCGCGCCCGGCGGACCGTGCCAGGCGGCCAAGGCCCTGGCCAGGGCCGCCGAACTGCCGGTCACCGTGCGCGGCCTGGAGATCGCGGTGCCGCCCGGCATGCAGCCGGACGAGTTCTTCCGCGTGCTCGGCCGCACCACCGCGCCGGTCTACGTGGAGATCCCGCGCGACGACCGCCGGCCCGCGATGATCGCCGCGGTGGCGGCCCGCCGGCACCGCGCGAAGTTCCGCACCGGCGGCGTGAAGGCGCACCTCTACCCGAGCCCGGACGAGCTGGCCGCGGGGATCAAGGCCGCGGTGGACGCCCGCCTGCCGTTCAAGGCGACGGCGGGGCTGCACCATCCCGTCCGCAACACCGACCCGGAGACCGGCTTCCACCAGCACGGCTTCCTGAACCTCCTGCTCGCGACCGACGCCGCGCTGCGCGGCCGCCCGGTGGCGGAGCTGGCCGCGATCCTCGCCGACCGCGACGCCCCGTCCGTCGCGTCCCGCGTGTCGTCGCTGGGCGAGGCCCGGACGATCGCCGCCCGCGGCCGCTTCCTGTCCTTCGGGACGTGCAGCATCACCGACCCCCTGAACGAACTCGCGGACCTGGGCCTCCTCGCGTCCGCGCTCCAGGAGTGCACTCGATGACCCGCATCGCGATCCCCGAAGGCTCCCTCTTCGGGCTCGCCAACCTCCCCTACGGCGTCTTCTCGACCCCCGGCACCGCACCCCGCGTGGGCGTCCGCGTCGCCGACTCGGTGGTGGACCTCGCCCTGGCGCTGGGCGACGACGTGTTCGCGGCTCCGTCCCTGAACCCGTTCATGGCGCAGGGCCACGCGCACTGGGTAGAGGTCCGCGAGCAGATCCTCGACCTGGTCACGGACGACGTCCTGGACGAGGCGGTGCATCCGGTGGACGCGGTCGCCATGCACATGCCGTTCGAGGTGGCCGACTACGTCGACTTCTACGCCTCCGAGTACCACGCGTCGAACCTGGGCCGCCTGTTCCGCCCCGGCGCCGAGCCGCTGATGCCGAACTGGAGGCATCTGCCGGTCGGCTACCACGGCCGGGCCGGCACGGTGGTCCCGTCCGGGATGGACATCGTCCGCCCGACCGGCCAGCGCAAGGGGGAGGACGCCCCCACCTTCGGTGAGAGCCGCCGCCTGGACATCGAGGCGGAAGTCGGCTTCGTCGTGGGCACGGGCTCCCCGCTGGGCACGCCGGTGACCACGGAGGACTTCTCCGAGCGGGTGTTCGGGGTCGTCCTGGTCAACGACTGGTCGGCCCGCGACATCCAGGCGTGGGAGTACGTCCCCCTTGGGCCGTTCCTCGGGAAGAGCTTCGCTACGTCCGTCTCCCATTGGGTCGTCCCTCTCCTGGCCTTGGAGGCCGCCCGCGTAGCGACCCCGCCCCAAGACCCGGAGCCCCTCCCCTACCTTCAGGAGAAGAACCCGTGGGGGCTGGACCTGGAGCTTGAGGTCTCCTGGAACGGCCAGGTGGTCTCCCGCCCGCCCTACCGCGAGATGTACTGGTCGCCCGCGCAGATGCTCGCGCACATGACGGTGAACGGCGCCTCGTCCCGGACGGGCGACCTCTTCGCCTCCGGCACGATCTCAGGCCCCGCCAAGGAGCAGCGCGGCGCCTTCATCGAGCTGACCTGGGGCGGCAAGGAGCCCGTCGAGGTCAACGGCGAACCCCGCACGTTCCTGGAGGACGGCGACGAGGTCTCGATAACGGCCACCGCCCCAGGCCCGTCCGGCGCCCGCATCGGCTTCGGCGAGGTGAAGGGCCGGATCCTCCCCGCCCGCTAGGACGGAATCTCGCCCGGGACGCGCGCCTCCCGGGCGGGAGCGTCAGAGCATGGCGAGGCGGTCCACCAGGAGCCGCACCCTCGACTCGGTGTGCTCCGGCGGCAGCCGCCCGGCCCGGGTCAGGGTGGCCAGGCCGTGCAGGCCCGCCCAGAACACCTCGGTGAACAGTCCCGGGTCGACGCCGTCCGCCCTACTGGCCGCCGCCCTCGTCTGACCCCGCGGGCGCCAGGTCGCGCCGGTACCGCGTGCCCGGCTTGCCGCCCAGGTCGGCCGGATCGGCCGGGCCGACCGGAACGAAACCGGCCTTGATCAGCACTCTCCGGGATGCGGCGTTCTCGCGGGCGGTGGCGGCGCGCACCGCCCGCAGCCCGTGCCGCGCCGCCGCCAGCCGGCACAGCTCCCGGACGGCCGCGGTCGCCACGCCGCGGCCGGCGGCGTGCCGCGCGACCCGGTAGCCGAGGTCGGCGGCGCCGTCCTCGATGCGGTAGAGGTTGAACCGGCCGAGGATGGAGCCGTCGTCGGCGACGAGCACGTAGTAGGCGCCGGCGCCGGCCTCCTGCTCGGCCAGCATGGCGCGGTGCCGGTCGGCGAACCGGTCGAAGTACTCGTCGCCGCGGTCGGAGATCGAGGCGGCGAAGTAGGCGCGGTTCGCCAGTTCGAAGGCCAGGACCGCCGGGGCGTGGCCGGCGTCCAGCCGCTGCAGCTCGGGCACCGCTCGACCCTAGCCGGATCGTGCGCTCAGCCCATCTGATTTTTCGTCGGGCGCCGCCGGCGGCGGTCAGGGCGTCCGGGGTTCGGGGCGGATCATCAGCGGGACGGAGTCCGTGCCCCGGATGACCAGGGTCGCGCCCAGCCGGCGGGCTTCGGCGTCCGGCGGCTCGGCCCGGCCCAGGACGCCGACTTGGCCGCCGGCTTCGATGACGCCCTCGTACAGGCGGATCCGGCAGGTCGTCGGGGAACCGTTGCGGTAGCCGCCCGCGCGCAGCAGCTCGTCCACCCAGGGGACCTTGTCGAGCGTCGTCACCGGCGCCTCGTAGTCGCGCGCCACCGCGACGCGCCCGCCCGCTCCCCTGACCAGCGCGACGCCGGTGCCGTCGTCCAGCAGGAAGTCGACCGCCTGCCCGAACCGGTGCGTCCCGTCCGACCCGTCCGAGCTCGGGACGATCGCCAGCTCGCGGGCCAGATAGGAACGTCCGCTGGCCTCGCTCACCGGGGCGGTGCCCACCGCCACGGCGCGCCCGGACAACCGGCACGTCCCCGGGGAGGCGGCGTCCGCGACCGTTGAAGGGGGCGTCTTCTTGAACGCACGCTTGACCGAGCCGCCGCGCTGGTAGACCAGGACGAGCCCGCCCAGCGACACGGCGACCAGCAGCAGGACGATGACCACGTCCATGAGTTCTCCCGGGTCCGTAGCAGGCGGGGGTGATCCGCATCTTGCCGGAGAACCCCGGCGGCCACCAGAGCACCGCGAACCCCGGATGCGTCGGAACCGGCGCGATGCCGCGCGCCTCCCGGATCCGGGACAGCCACGGGAATGGAGATATTCGGCGCCGCGGACTCACCGGGCGCCGACGTCCTTATGCGCGGGAGCGGTTTCCAGGAAAAGCCACTAACTGGCCGTTGGGACAGTTTGAATGGCCGGGCGGCCACGGGAGGATTGTCTGCTCCCGCGGCCGCGCCGAAGGCTTCGGGTCAGGCGCTCTGGCGTTCGCCGAACATCGCCTTCACGAACCGGAAGAGCATGAGCACCGGCAGAATGAAGGCGTAGAAGAACATGAAGTACTCACCGCCCTCGAAGATGAACCCCAGGTACACGGCGTAGCCGAGGAAGCCCACGCCGAACGCGAGGTTGAGCAGCCTTTCGCCCGCGCTCTGGCCGCCGCCGATGGCCGCCATGACGAGCATGGCGATGCCGGACACCAGCAGGAACACGACGTACCACGAGAATGTGGCGTCGGCACTGAAGTCGATATTCATAACATCCCTCTGAAGTTTTGCGACAAAGCTGGATGATCATAGCGACGCCCACCGGTTCTCGCCAGCCGAATTAGACCACATTCGGTCATCACACTGGACGCGGCCGCATTCGTCGCATCCCGCGCGCGGATGGACACGATCCGCTTCCAAGTGGCCTTTCATATTCGAGCAATGCCGACCGGGCGAATGGACCATGCCGGCAGAGAGAGGCATCTCCGCGCGGCGCTTCAAGCGGCTGCCGCGCGCCCCGCCTGACCGGCCGGGTCCCGCGCGGTCACGGCCGGCCCGCGGCGCCGGGCCGGCCGCGCCGGGACAGGACGGCCTCCCGTCCGATGAGGCCGACCGCGAACACGCCGGCCCCGGCCAGCACGGACTGCCAGGGCAGCGTGGCCACGAGCACCAGGCAGCCGGCGGCGCCGAGCAGGTTCAGAGCGCGCGGCCAGCGCCGGTCGCGGGCGGGCTGGGTGAAGGCCGAGGCGTTCGCGATGGCGTAGTAGACCAGCACACCGAAGGAGGAGAAGCCGATCACGCCGCGCAGGTCGACGGTGGCGGCCAGCACGCCGACGGCGGCGGCGACGGCGATCTCGGCGCGGTGCGGCACCCGGTGGCGAGGGTGGACGGCGGCCAGCCGGCCCGGCAGATCGCGGTTGCGGGCCATCGCCAGCGTGGTGCGGCCGACGCCGGCGATCAGGGACAGCAGCGCGCCGAGCGCGGCGAGCGCCGCGCCGATCCGCACCACGGGGGCCAGGCCCCCCGCACCGGCGGTCTCGACCGCGGTGGCCAGCGGCGCGGCGGCGGTGGCGAGGCGGTCCGGGCCGGCGGCCAGCAGGGCGGCCGCACCCACGGCCAGGTAGACGGCAACCGCGATGAACAGGGCGATCGGTATGGCGCGCGGGATGACGCGCCGCGGATCGCGAACCTCCTCCCCCAGTGTCGCGATGCGCGCATAACCGGCGAACGCGAAGAACAGCAGCCCGGCGGACTGGAGGATGCCGTAGGCGCCGCCGATACCCGAACCGGTCAGGTTCGCCGTGCTCGCGCCGCCGCCCGCCGCGATCCCGGCCACCACGGCGGCGAGGGCGGTCAGGCTGGTCGCGACCAGCACGCGGGTCGCCAGCGCGGTCTTGGTCACGCCGCGGTAGTTGAGCGCGGTCAGGCCCGCGACCGCGGCCACCGCGACGGCCCGCCGCGCCCACCACGGGCCGGGAACCGCGTAGGACGCGAAGGTCAGCGCCATCGCCGCGCACGACGCGGTCTTGCCGACCACGAACCCCCATCCGGCCGCGAACCCCCACCGGGGGCCGAGCCGCTCCCGCCCGTACACGTAGGTGCCGCCCGAGGTCGGGTAGACGGCCGCGAGCTGCGCGGACGCCACCGCGTTGCAGTACGCGATGACCGCCGCCACGGCCAGGCCGACGAGCAGGCCCGTGCCGGCCGCGCGGGCGGCGGGGCCGAACGCGGCGAACACCCCGGCCCCGATCATCGAGCCCAGCCCGATGATCACCGCGTCCCCGGTGCCCAGCCGGCGCGCCAGCCGGTCGGACCCGCCGTCCGGCCGGGACGGGAGCTCCATCGATCCTCCACGGGCCATATGCATCAAACTGCTTTGATGTATTCTGACCCCGTGGGAGTCTCCGAGCAAGCCGCCCCGGCGTTCGTCCGGCTGGCCGCCCACCCGCTGCGGTGGCGGCTGCTGAGCGAGCTGGCCGCGAGCGACTACCGGGTCCGCGAACTGGTGGACCTGACCGGAGAGCCGCAGAACCTGGTCTCCTACCACCTGCGGCAGTTGCGCGGAGGCGGGCTCGTCACGGCGCGGCGCAGCAGTTTCGACGGGCGCGACAGCTACTACCACCTCGACCTGGAGCGCTGCGCGCACGCGCTCGCCGCGGCCGGGGCCGCCCTGCACCCCGCACTCGGCGACGACCGACCCGCGCCGGCGGCCGCCTCGGCTCCCCGGACGTCCGTACTGTTCGCCTGCACCGGCAACAGCGCCCGTTCCCCGATCGCCGAGGCCCTGCTGGCCCGGCGCGGCGGCGGCCGCATCGAGGTGGCCAGCGCCGGAAGCCTTCCGAAGCAGCGGATGCACCCCGAAGCGGTGCGGGTGCTGAAGGACGGCTACGGCATCGACATCTCCCACCGGCGGCCGCGGCACCTGGACACGCTGGACGGCCGCCGGTTCGACTACGTGATCACCCTGTGCGACAAGGTCCGCGAGGTCTGCCCGGACTTCGGCGGCCATTCCCGGCGCGTCCACTGGAGCATCCCCGACCCGGCCGCGGCCGGAGGCGCCGCCTTCGCCCGGACGGCGGCGGAGATCGACACCCGCGTCCGGTACCTGCTCCCGCGGCTCACCCGCCCATCACGAGAGGCTCGGCGATGACGACGAACGACCGGCTCGCAAGCGTCCGCTACCTCGTCGACGACGTCCCGGCGGCCGTCGACTTCTACACCGCCCATCTCGGTTTCACGCTGCGGACCGACCCGGCGCCCGCCTTCGCGGACGTGGTGCGCGGCCCCCTGCGGCTGCTGCTGTCCGGCCCGGCCAGCTCGGGCGCCCGCGCCACCCCCGAGCCCGCCACGGCCGGACGCAACCGCATCCACCTCATCGTCGACGACCTCGACGCCGAGATCGCCCGCCTGCGCACCGAGGGCGTGGCCTTCCAGGGCGACGTGGTCTCCGGCCCCGGCGGGCGGCAGATCCTGCTCACCGACCCGGCCGGCAACCTCGTAGAACTCTTCGAGCCCGCCGCTCGCTGAGATCAGACCGCCGGCGGGCTCAGCCGTTCTGTTCTTGGACGGAGCGGCCCAGCAGGGCGACCAGCCGGGTGAGGGGCGGCGCGTCGTCGGGGGCCGGTTGCGGCGGGCCGAATGGGGTGCGGTCCGGCGGGATGTCGGCGAGCTTGGCGCGGGTGAAGTCCAGCACCTGCTGGACGAGGTCGTCCGGGAAGCGGGGTTCCTGACCGGTGGCCTGGGCGAGGTCCCAGCCGTGGACGACCGCTTCGGTGGCGCGTATGTACGCCGCCCCGGCGCCCGGTACCGGGCCGATCGGGATCTGGTGGATCTGCTCCAGCACGCCCGGTCCGGAGAGCGCCGCGAGGAGGTCCTGCGCGGCCGTGCGCTGGGCCTTCACCGGGTCGTCGCCGAGAACGTCGGTGGCCTTCGGGTCGAGAGCGCTCGGCGGCGGGGGCGCCTCCCCGCGGAGGATGGTCGCGAACAGGCGGTCGCCGATGACGAAGTGGTCGACCAGCTGCCGCACGTTCCAGTCGGTGCAAGGGGTCGGGCCGTCCCACTGGCCGGGGCGGACGCCGGCCACCAGGCCGCCGGTCACCGCCAGCAGCGCGGCGAGGTCTTCCACGGGGGAAGAGGTCATGCGACACCTCCAAGACGCCGGTCAGGTCAACGCTACGTCCCGCCGCTGACGGAAGGCGGCTCTACCGCGCCAACATACTTCAAGGTATGGTTTCCGTACTATGGAGTATGGAAGCGAGATCGTGCGGCGCGTCCGGGAGCTGGCGCCGGTGCTGGGCGAGCGCGCCGCGGCGGCGGAGGCGGCGCGGCGGCTGCCCGACGAGACCATCGAGGACCTCGCCGCGGCCGGGCTGTTCGGCATGCTGGTCCCGGCGAAGTTCGGCGGGCCCGAACTGGGCTTCGAGGCGATGGCGGCGGCGTGCCGGGAGGCGGGCGCGGCCTGCGCGTCGACCGGGTGGCTGTCGGTGATCTACACGCTGCACAACTGGATGGTCGGGCTGTTCCCGGAGCAGGCGCAGGCCGAGGTGTGGGCGGAGCGGCCGTACGCGCTGATCCCGTGCGTCCTGTCGCCGTCCGGCACCGCGGAGCCCGCGGACGGCGGCCACACCGTCACCGGGCGCTGGTCGTGGGGAAGCGGGATCATGCACGCCGACCACGTGATGGTCATGGCGCTGGTCACCGTGGGCGACGCGATCGAGCCGAGGCTGTTCCTGCTGCCGCGGGAGGACGTCACCGTCCACGACGTGTGGCACACCAGCGGCATGCGAGGCACCGGCAGCAACGACATCGAGGTGCCGGGCGTGTTCGTCCCCGCGCACCGGTCGGTGCCGATGCCGGCGCTGACCGAGGGGCGGTCGCCCGGTGCGGGCGTCCACCCGGGGCCGCTCTACCGGACGCCGCTGGTGCCGGTGTTCGCGCTGACCGGCGCGGCGCCCGTGCTCGGCGCGGCGGAGGGGGTGCTGGCGCGGTTCACCGAGCGGATGGCGACCCGCGTGATGGCCTACAGCGGTCAGCGGCAGCGCGACCTGATGAGCGGGCAGATCCGGTTCGCGGAGGCGACCGCGGATCTGGCCGCCGCCCGCCTCCTGCTGGAGGACGCGCTGCGGGACGTGGCGTCGGGCCGGTCCCTCGGCATGACGGACCGGGCGCGGGCCCGGCTCGTCGCGGCGCACGTGGTCGCGACCGCCCGGCGGGTCGTGAACGAGCTGTGCTCCGCCGCCGGCGCGAGCGCCCAGTTCACCTCCTCCCCCTTCCAGCGGGCGCAGCGCGACGTGAATACGATCTCCGGGCATGTGGTGTTCGATCCGGACGCGGCCTATGCCCTCTACGGCAGGATCGGGCTGGGCCTCGACCCCGGCCCGGTCGTCCTCGTCTGACGGACGGCGGCCGGGGGCATGACGGCCAGGGCGAGGCCGGCGAAGGCGAGGGTGTCGCGGCGCGACTGGATCGAGGCCGCCTACCAGGAGCTGGCGCGGGCCGGCGAGCGCGGTGTGACGATCAACGCGCTCGCCGCCCGGCTCGGCGTCACGAAGGGCAGCTTCTACTGGCATTTCACGGACCGTCCGGAGCTGATGCGGGCGCTGCTCGACCGGTGGGCGCACGAGCGGACGGACGAGGTGTGGGGCCTGTCCCTCGGCAGCACCGCCGACCCGCGCGAGCGGCTGCACCGCATCCAGGCGCTGGGCCGCGAGGTCGCGCCGATCGACCGGGCGATGCGGCTGTGGGCGCAGCACGAGCCCGCGGCGGAGGAGGCGGTGCGGCACGCGGACCGGGCGCTGCTCGGGCACATCGCCGGCTGCCTGGAGGATCTCGGGTTCGGCGCCGAGGACGCGCGGCTGCGGGCGCTGCTGATGCTGCGCTCGTGGGTCGGCGGCTACCTGATCCCGGGCGAGAGCGACTCCGGCCTGTACGAACGCACCCTGGAGATCCTGCTGGCGCGTCCTACGTGAGCCCGGCGAGGAACGCGAGCATCGCCTCGTTGACCTCGCCGGCCGCCTCCATCTGCACGAAATGCCCCGCCCGTTGGACGATGTGGACTTCGCGTAGGCCGGGCACGAGTTCCTCCATCTGCTTCAGCGCGTCCGGCCCCATCATCTGGAGGACGGGGTCGCGCTCGCCCACGAGGAACATCGTCGGGACGGTTACGGGCTCGTCCGGTCGGCTCTGCTTCTCGTTCCAGACGTAGTCGTAGGCGCGGTACCAGTTGAGGCCGCCGGTGAAGCCCGTCCTGCGGAATTCGTCGACGTAGTAGGCGAACTCGTCCTGCGTCAGCCACGGCCAGGGGAGGGGCGGGGCCTCCGGCAGCACATCGAGGTATCCGTTGCCTTCGCTGGGGTGCCGCCAGATGTCGAGGTACCGGTATCCGCCGCTGAGCGCCCAGAACACGTTCGCCAGGAAGCGCTCCGGCGCCGCTCCCAGTTCCTCGTCGGCCGGCCCCTGCTCCTGGAAGTAGTGCACATGGACGAAGTGCTGCTCGGCCATCCGCGCGTAGATCTCGGTGGGCGGACGCCTAGAGACGGGCATGCGCGGCACGCTCAGCTGCATCAGCGCCTTGACCCGTCCAGGGGCCCATTGGGGCAGGTCCCAGACGAGAGCGGCCCCGAAGTCGTGTCCGGCGAAGACGGCCTCCTCGATGCCGAGAGCGTCCAGGAGACCGACCATGTCGGCGACCGTGCGGCTCCGGTCGTACTCGCCCGGCGAGGACGGACGACCGCTTCGCCCGTAGCCGCGCATGTCGACCGCGATCGCCCGGTACCCGGCCGCCGCCAGCACCGGCAGCTGATGCCGCCAGCTGTACCAGAGCCCCGGGAACCCGTGGCACATCACCACCGGAAGCCCGTCGCCCTGCTCGGCCGCATGAAGGGCGATGCCGCCGACGTCCACCATGCGATGCCGGACGTTCCCTTCGCCAAGGCTCATACCGACGATCCTGGGCGTCCGCCCCGCCGCGATCCTCCTCGCTCCCGGTCACCGGGACACCGCTGGACGGCGCGCCCGCCGCGGACGAGAGTCGGCGACCATGGCGAGCCCCGACATCGCCGCGCGCATCGCCCGGCTGGAGGCCATCGAGGACATCAAGGCCCTCAAGCACCGCTACCTGCGCGCGTGCGACGCCAAGGACCCCGAGGAGTTCCGGGCCTGCTTCATCGCCTCCGGCGCCTCGATCGACTACGGCCGGCTCGGCGCCTTCGACGACGCCGACGGCATAGCCGAGGTCTTCGCACGGATCGCACTCCAGAAGATCGACGGCGGGTACGCCGTTCTCGACATGCACCACGCGATGCACCCGGACATCACCGTCCACGGCGAGACGGCCGCGTCCGGTCGCTGGACGCTGAAGTTCCGGCAGGTCAACCTGGTCGACCGCACCGAGACCGTGACCGCCGGCGAGTACGACGACGAGTACGTCATCGAGGACGGCCGCTGGAAGATGTCGAAGTGCCACTTCCACCGCCACTGGTCGATCACGCGCCCGATCGGCCCGGACTGCCGCGTCGACCAGTAGCCCTCGCGGACGGCGGTCAGGAGGAGGAGGCGGCGGGGTTGCGGACGGTGACGTTGATGCGGTTCCACGCGTTGATCGCCGCGATCGCCATGACCAGGCCGGCGAGGGTCTTCTCGTCGTAGTGGCCGGCGGCGTCGTTCCAGACGTCGTCCGGGACGCCGGCCGGGTCGTCGGCGATCCGCGTGGCCGCCTCGGCCAGCGCGAGCGCCGCCCGCTCCTCGTCGGTGTAGAAGGGGGCCTCGCGCCAGGCCGCCACCGACCAGAGCCGCTCGTCGGTCTCGCCCGCCTTCTTGGCGTCGCCGGCGTGCATGTTCACGCAGAACGCGCAGCCGTTGATCTGGCTGACGCGGAGCCTGACCAGCTCAAGGGTGCTCTGGGGGACGCCGCTGCCGTTGATGTACGACTCCAGCGCGAGCATGGCCTTGTACCCGTCCGCGGCGGGCTTCACGACGTTCATTCGTGCCTGCATGGATGTTCCCCTTCTCGGACATCTCATGTCCAGAATTAGTCGCCGACCGAACGCCTTACCGGGGCCGGTCCTGATCAGGTGCGCAGGTTCGCGAACCAGGCGCGGGTTTCGCCGGGCACGGACGGCCGGCGGCGCTCCACGGTGTCCCGGAGGTCGGCGATGGTCTGCCCGGCCAGCTCCCTGCGCCAGGCGAGCTCCGCCCGCCGCATGGCCTGCGAGACGTAGCACCCCCGGCGGTAGTCGACCCCCTCGTGCTCACCGGGGCCGTGCCGCAGGATCTCCTCGCAGCGGAACGCCTCCTCCGGCCCTTCGATCGCGGTCACCACGTCCATCAGCGTGATGTCCTCCGGGGCGCGCGCGAGCCGGAACCCGCCGCGCGGGCCGGGGGTGGACGTGAGGATCCCGGCGCGGGCGAGCGCCTGCAGCTGCTTGTTCATGTACGCCGCGGGCAGGGAGTAGTACGCCGCCATCCTGGCCGCCGTCACGGCCTCGCCCGGCTCCAGCCAGGTCAGGTTCAGGCAGCTGTGGATCGCCCACTCGACCCCCTCGCTCATCCGCACAATCCTGGATACTAGACATCCAGGATTATCCCCGCAAGCCGGAGCACCGCCGGCCCGGCGCTAAAGTCCGGTTCGTGAGCGATGCGAACCCCACCTTCCGCGCCGCGACGCCCGCCGACGTCCCGGCGCTGGTCGAGCTCGTCCAGGCGTCCTACCGCGGCGACTCCAGCCGCGCCGGATGGACGACCGAGGCCGACATCCTCGACGGGCAGCGCACCGACCCGGACATGGTCGCGGAGGCGGTGAGCGGCCCCGGAAGCCGCATGCTGATCGCCGAGGACGGCGGCGCCCTGGTCGCCTGCTGCCAGCTGGAGGACCGCGGCGGCCACGCCTACTTCGGCATGTTCGCCGTGGACCCGCGCCGCCAGGGCGGCGGCCTCGGCAAGAAGGTCCTCGCCGAGGCGGAACGGGTGGCGCGCGACGAATGGGGCGCCAAGGAGATGCACATGACGGTGATCAGCGTCCGCGAGGACCTGATCGCCTGGTACGTCCGCCGCGGCTACGCCCGCACCGGCCAGAAGTCCCCGTTCCCCTACGGCGACGAGCGCTTCGGCCTCCCCAAGCGGGACGACCTGGAGTTCGAACTCCTGGTGAAGAAGCTCGCCTGAGGGCGGCCCGGCTACTCGCCGGCGGCGCCGTCGGCCAGTTCCCGGACGATGTCGAGCCGGCGGCCACTCGATTGCCGTCATCGGGTGAAGAGCGTTTGATGGTCGGCCAAGCCGGCAAGGCGGTCTTCCTGCAGTGATCGCGACCGAACCTTCACTAGCAAGTTCAATGAAACACTTGATGGTGGAGGTGGGAGCGTGAAGTTCGTGCTTGAGGTCGAGATGAGCGAGGGCGCCGTCGCCGAAGACCCCGCGAAGGAGCTGGGGCGGATTCTGCGGTACTGGGCCGGCAACGTCCGGCATTACGAGCTGAAGGACGGCGACGAGTCGGTCATCTACGACTCCGACTACCGCGACGTGGGCCGGTGGCGGATCGTCGAGGCGTCCTGATCGCCTGGCGGAGATGAAGCGCCTTGTACCGGCTGCCGCTGGACAGGCCGTACGTGCGGGTGCGGTGGTTGACCGGCCCTACCGCGCCGGGGCGGGCACCAGCCGGAAGGCGATGAACGCGGGGAGCGCCTCCAGCGCGGCGTGGTCCTCGGGGTAGCGGTCGGCCATCTCGGGGACGGGACGCGGCTCCAGCAGCTCCTCGATGAGGAAGCCGGCCGCGCGGAACTCGGCGCAGATCGACGTCAGCGGGCGGCGCCAGGCCCGGATCGGCCAGTCCCGGTCGGGGCTCAGGGACTCCTCGACGGGTTCCTGCGTGAAGTAGGAGCCGCCCAGGCGCACCCAGTCCATGGTCGGGTGCTCTGTGGACAGGACGATCGCGCCGCCGGGAGTCAGGATCCGCCGGAATTCTGACAGCAGCGCCACGCGGTCGTCGATGTAGTGCAGCGCCAGGGCGAGGAGGACCAGGTCGCACGAGCCGTCCGGAACCCAGGCCAGCGGCTCCGACAGGTCGTGGACGCGCAGGTCGGCGCGGCCCCCGGTGCGCGCCCGCGCCATCTCGACGAAGGTGGGGCTCGCATCGCAGCCCATCACGCGCGCCTCGCGTTCGAGCAGCTCAGCGGCGTAGAGGCCGGGACCGCAGGCGGCGTCGAAGACCGACAGCCCGGCCACGTCGCCGGCGAGGCCGAGCACGGCGGGACGGTCGTAGAGGGCGTTGTAGGCGCTCTGCTCGGCGTGGACCGCATACTCGTGGGCGAAACGCTCATACATGTCGTTGATCGTGCCAGAAACGATCAACTCGTCCTGTCAGGGGGTCGGCCGGTCTCGGTCAGGTCCTCCGGGACGGCGGGCAGCACGGAGGCGAAGTAGTCCTGCGCGGCGACCGACGTTCCGACGTCGCGGCCGGACTTCTCCGACAGGAACCAGCGGTGTTCGAGCACCTCGTGGAACAGCTCGACGTCGTCCAGCCGGCCCCGGAGGTCGGGCGGGATGGAGTTGATGACGGGTTCGTACACCTCGGCCAGCCACTGGTTCGCCGCGACGACCTCGGGGACGGGCCCGCCGCGGACGCGTTCGAGATACCCCCGGAAGGCGGCGATGTCGTTGAGCAGGCGGCGGGCCTGGTTCTCCTGGGCGTCCAGCCCGGTGCGGGCCATGAGGAGGCGGCGGTGGTGGCCGGGCTCGGCCACCCGGGTGCGGACGCGGAGCCGCGCACCGGACGGCCCGGCGTCCACCAGCTCGACCTCGTCGACGTCGAAGCCGAGGGAGTTGATGCGGCGGAGCCGTTCGCCGATGCGGTGGCGCTGGTCGGCGGGGGAAAGGATCTCCTCGCGGGTGAGTTCGTCCCACAGCGCCCGGTACCGGCGGACGGTGTCGTCGGCGACCGCGATCGGGTCGACCGTCGCCGGGAGGGTGCCCGCGGCGGCCAGGTCGAACAGCTCCCCCGCGATCCGCTCGCGGGCCAGGGAGATGTCGTAGTCCCGCTGCCCCTCGGTGAGGGACGGGTGCAGTTCGGCGGTCTCGGCGTCCACCAGGTACGCGGCGAACGCTCCCGCGTCCATCCGGAACAGGACGTTCGACAGCGAGCAGTCGCCCCACATGAACCCCGCCAGATGCAGCCGGACCAGCAGTTCCACGAGCGCGTCCAGCAGCCGGTCGGTCGGATGCCCGTAGCGGGCGTTGGCGAACAGCGAGCGGTAGGACGAGGAGTAGTCCAGGAACCGGGTGACGAGAACGGCGTCGAGATCGGGGCGGTCGACCACCACGCCGATGACCTCGACGGCGGGCAGGCCGAGCGAGCGGAGGCGCCGCAGCAGCCGGTACTCGCGGCGCGCCAGCCGCGCGTCCAGTTCCTTCAGCGCGTACACGACCCCGCCCTCGGCGACGAAGCGGACCGTGTGCCGGGAGAGGCCGCGCTGCCGGATCTCCACGAGCCGCTCGTCGTCCCAGTCCTCCAGCGGCACCGTCCACGGCAGGTCCAGCAGGCCCGCCGCCGACCCGCCGGGCGGGGTGAACACGAAGTGCATCAGCCCGCGGGCTCGCGCTGGGCCTCGCGCTGCGCCGCGCGCGACTCCTCGGCCATCCTGCTGAGCTGCTCGACGCGCTCCTCGTCGCGGGTGAGGTTCTCGCCGGACGCCGGGTCGAAGATGTGCACCCGCGAGGTGTCGATCCACAGCTCGGCCTCGCGGCCGGGCGAGATGAGGCTGGAGGCGTCCAGCGCGACGACGGCCTGCGTGCGGAGCTGGTCGCTGTCGAGTTCGCGGGACAGGTCCCGCAGCTGAGCGGCGAGCTCCTCCGGCGCCTCGTAGGGGACGTACGCGTACAGCTCGTTCCCCAGCCATTCGGTGACGTCCACCCGGACCCGGACGATGCTCCCCTTCGCCTTCTTCTCCTCACTGACCAGCGAGGCGTCCTCGAAGTGCTCGGGGCGGATGCCCACCAGCACCACCGAGCGGTCGCCGATCGCGGCGGCCTTGCGGGAGTCGCGCAGCTCGAAGCGCCCCAGCGGGGTGTCCAGGAACCCGCCGTCCACCGACGCCGGGAGGAAGTTCATCGACGGCGACCCGATGAAGCCCGCCACGAACAGGTTGACGGGCTCCTCGTACAGCTCGCGCGGGCTCCCGACCTGCTGCAGGACGCCCTTGCGCAGCACCGCGACGCGGTCGCCGAGCGTCATCGCCTCCGTCTGATCGTGCGTGACGTAGACGGTCGTGACGCCGAGGCGCCGCTGCAGCCGCGAGATCTCGGTGCGCATCTGCCCGCGCAGCTTCGCGTCCAGGTTCGACAGCGGCTCGTCGAACAGGAACGCGTCGGCCTGCCGGACGATCGCCCGCCCCATCGCGACGCGCTGCCGCTGGCCGCCGGACAGGTTCGCCGGCTTGCGGTCCAGGTGCTCGGTCAGCTCCAGCAGCTCGGCGGTCTCCTTGACGCGGCGCTGCACCTCGTCGTCCGGCACCTTCGCGAGGCGCAGCGGGAACGCGATGTTCTCGAACACCGTGAGGTGCGGGTACAGCGCGTAGTTCTGGAACACCATCGACAGGTTCCGCTCGCGCGGCGCGACCTTGTTGACGACCCTGTCGCCGATGCGGATCTCGCCGGACGTGATGTCCTCCAGCCCGACGATCATCCGCAGCAGCGTGGACTTCCCGCAGCCGGACGGCCCGACGAGGATCATGAACTCGCCGTCCCGGATGTCCAGCGACACGTCGTTCACGGCCGGGAACCCGTCGCCGTACCGCTTGACGATGTTCTTCATGGTGATGGCGGCCATCGATACCCCTCAGCCCTTGACGGCGCCGGACGTCAGCCCGGCCACGATGCGGCGCTGGAACGCCAGGACGATGATCACGACCGGGACCGTGACCACCACGGCGGCGGCACAGATCGCGGTGGTCGGCTGCTCGAAGAACGACTCGCCGGTGAAGAACGCCAGCGCCGCCGGAACCGGCCGGGCGTTGTCGGTGGACGTCAGCGAGATGCCGAAGACGAAGTCGTTCCAGCAGAAGAAGAACGTCAGGATCGCCGCGGTGAACACGCCGGGCGCCGCCAGTGGGACGATCACTTTGCGGAACGCCTGCCAGGTCGTGGCGCCGTCCACCTGCGCGGCCTGCTCCATCTCCCACGGAATCTCGCGGAAGAACGCCGACAGCGTCCAGATCGCGAGCGGCAGCGCGAACGAGATGTACGGGATGATCAGGCCCGGCCAGGTGTCGTACAGGCCGACGTTGCGCCACAGGTCGAACAGCGGCCCGACCAGCGACACCACCGGGAACATCGCGATGGCCAGCGCGAACGACAGGATGATCTTCTTGCCGGGGAACTCCAGCCGGGCGATCGCGTAGGCGACGAGCGTCGCGAACACCACCCCGATGAACGTGGCGATCAGCGAGATGCCGATCGAGTTGATCAGCGCCGAGGTGAACAGGTCGGTCTTGAAGACCGTCTCGTAGTTGTCCCACGTCCAGTCCTGCGGGAAGAACCCCTGGACGTTGCCGATCTCGCTGGGCGTCTTGAACGACAGCATCACGATCCACAGGATCGGGAACGCCGTCCACACCAGGATGAGCACCGAGGCGACGATCCACAGCGACTTCGAACGCGTCGACTCCATCAGCGGTCACCTCGCACTTGGGACAGGTCCACCCGGAACCCCTTGATGAACACGGCCGCGATCAGCACCACCGACAGGAACAGCAGCACCCCGACCGCGTTGCCGAGGCCGAGCTCCGTCCGGGTGATGATCTGCTGGTAGGTCAGGAACGACAGCACCTGCGTCTTCTCCTGGCCGGACGTCATGATGAAGACGTTGTCGAAGATCCGCCACGCGTCCAGCGTCCGGAAGAGCACCGCGACGAGGATGGCGGCCTTCATGTTCGGGATCGTGACCCGCTTCAGCCGCTGCCACGCCGTCGCGCCGTCCACCGTGGCGGCCTCGCCGAGGTCGCGCGGCACCTGCGCCAGCCCGGCGAGCAGCAGCAGCGACACGAACGGCGTCGTCTTCCAGATCTCCGACAGGACGATCACGAACAGCGCCGACCAGCGGTCGGAGAACCAGGAGTAGTCGCCGAGGCCGAACCACGAGTTCACGAACCCCGACTGCACGTCGAAGGCGTACTTCCACGCGAACGCCGAGATGACCGTGACGATGCCGTAGGGCAGCAGGATCGCGGTCCGCACCGTCCTCCTGCCGAACACCGCGCGGTGCATCACCATGGCCAGCGCGAAGCCGATGACCAGCTCCACGCCGACCGTCACCACCGTGATGATCAGGGTGGTGAGGACCGTCTGCCAGAACAGCGGGTCCGACAGCGCCGTCCCGTAGTTGGCGAGGCCGACGAAGCGCCGGTCGTCCGGCGCGGTGATCCGGTAGCTGAACAGCGACTGGTAGACCGCGTTGATCAGCGGGTAGGCGGTGACCAGCAGCATCACCACCACGGCGGGCGCCGACAGCAGCAGCCCCAGCCTGCGCTCGGCCCGGCTGCGGTCGGAGATCTCCGCCTGGGCGGGGGCACCGGCGGGACGCTTCAGCGCCGTGTCTGCGGACGTCATCCGAACACCTCCGTTAGAGCAGGGCCTTGCCTTGCAGGACCTCGCGGACGAATTCGGCGGACCTCCGCGGCGTGGTCGCCGGGTTCACCGACGCCGGCGGGTGCCACCGGTTCTGGATGGCGCCGGACACGTCCGCGTAGTACGGCGTGGCCGGGCGCGGCGCCGCGGCGGCGATGGAGTCCCGCATGAGCGGGGCCATCGGGAACTCCTTGAGGACGTCCGGGTCGTCGAAGATCGCCGGGCGGGCGGCGACGTTGCCCTCGTCGAGCATGTACCGCTTCATGTTCGCCGGCGAGGTGATGCAGCGGACGGCCTCCACCGCGAGGTCGTCGCGGTGCTTGCCGTACGCGCCGATCCCGATCTCGATGCCGCCGAACGGCGGCTTGCTCTCCTGCTGCGGGTTCACCCGCGGGTACCTGGCCCAGCCGAGGTCGCCGACGATGCTCTTGTCGATGGCGCCCGCCTCGGCGTCGCCCTTCTCGGCCCGCCACACATAGCCCCAGTTGAGCAGGAACCCGCCCCGCGGCCCGTTGATCGTCGCGCGGGACTGCTCCTCGATGTCGGTGGACAGCGTCGGGCTCGCCGCCGACGACCGGGCCAGCTTCGAGATGATCGCCGCGGCCTCCTTGCCGGCCGGCGAGTCGATGTCGATGGTGGCCTCGTCGCCCTTCTCGGCGTCGCTGATGATCCGGCCGCCGGCGGACGCGATCAGCGAGTTGATCCACACCATGTAGCCCTCGTACCGGTTGCCCTGGACGCCGATCGTGGTGTTGGTGCGGATGGCCGCGTCGATCAGCTGGTCCCAGGTGAAGTCGGGCGCGGTGGGGTCGATCCCCGCCTTCTGCGCCACCGACTTGCGGTACCAGAGCAGCTGGGTGTTGGCCCAGAACGGCGCCGCGTAGAGCTTGCCCTCCCACGTCGAGCTCTGCACCGCCGTCTGGAACACGCCATCCGTCAGGGGCGCGGCCTCACTCGGGGTGAACGGGCGCAGGAACCCGGCGTTGGCGGCCTCCGGCACGAACACCGGGTCGAGGCTCATCAGGTCGAGCCCGGAGTCCTTGGCCGCGAGCCGCCTGATCAGCTGCTCGCGCTGCTGCGTCGCGTCGCTCGGCAGCAGGGCCGTCTCGATCCGGTACTTGCCGCCCGCGGCGTCGGTGCACGACTTCGCGATGGCCGCCTGGCCGCCGTTGTCGGGGTTGATGTACCAGGTGAGCTTGGGCGTCCCGCCGCCGCCCCCGCACCCGGCGAGCCCGCCGGCGAGCACCGCCGCCGCGACCGCCGCCCCGGCGCGCCTCGGCGGCCCGTGCCGCCCGGTCGCCCTGCCCCGCCGCCGAGCACGTCCCGGCGCGTCCGCCTCCACTCGTCCGAGTCGCTCGACCATGCGGGCCTCCCGAAGCCTCCCACCAGGCTGCGAGCACTTCCGCGGGCCGCACCCCCGGCGGGAACGGACCTCCATTCGAACACCGCACCCGAAAGCTGTCGAGATACGAAAAAGCAAAGGTACGGACAACATCAGCCCCAGAGGCCGCCCATTTCACGGCGGCCCCATTCGATCCCGGAATCGGGCGGCGAACTCTCCGGACGGCTGCTTCTCCGTTGTCTCCGCGGCGCTCGTGGAGCGCATGAAGAAGGCGCGGAGGGTTCGCGGACCCCGACCGACCCGCGATGCCTCCGCGCCTTCGCCTGTGCGGGGGCGGCTAGTAGCCGCCGCCCGTGCCGTAGCCGCCACCGGTGCCGGTGCCGGTTCCCGTGCCGGTGCCGGTGTTCGCGCCGGCGGCCTTCTTGCCGGTCGGGGTGGTCGCCCACCAGACCCCGCCGACGCCCTGGCCGTTCGTGTCACCGGGCTGCCGGTCCTCGGCGTAGTAGTACATGGGCCAGCCGTTGACGGTGAGCTGGCACTTGCCGTCGTCCTTGCGCTCGATGAAGTTGACGACTTTTCGGCTGACGCCTTCGAGCTTGAGTTTCTTCCAGCCCTTGAAGACGGCCGGCGGCCACGCCTTCTTGCACTTGCCGAAGCAATTGGTCGTCGGCGGCTTGTCGGTGTCCTTGTCGAAGCGGTAGAGGGTCCGGCCATTGCCGTCGGTCAAGATCAGGCCGAGTTCCGGGTCGTTCTTCGCCTTGATGACCGTCCAGCCCTTCCAGCGCTTGTCGGTCGCCTGCTTGACCGGGACGGCCTTCTTGCCCGTCGGGGCCGCGGCGTACCAGGTGCCGCCCACGCCCTGGCCCTTCACGTCGCCGGGGCTCTGGTCCTTGGCGAAGCGGTACAGCGGCCAGCCGCCGAGCGTGACCTGCCACGTCCCGTCCGGCCGCTTCACCTTGCCGACCAGCGACTGCCGCACCCCCTCGACCTTGGTCTCCCCCGTGCCGGCGACCGCGGGCGGCCACGCCTTGGCGCACGCGTCGACGCAGGTGGACGCGGGCGGGCGCGCGGTGTCGTTGTCGAACCGGTACAGCGTCATGCCGTTCCCGTCCGTGACGACCCGGCCCAGCTTCGAGACGCTGGCGACCTCCAGCGCGGTCGGTGCGGCGGCGGGCACGTCGGCGGCCGGCGCGGCCGGCGGCTTCGCGCCCGCGGCGGTGTTCTGCTTCGCCCCGGGCCGCTCCTGCCCGCAGGCGCTCAGCACGAGTCCCGTCGCGGCGAAGGCGGCCACGACGGGGATCGCCCAGCGTGGGAATTTCATCTGTCCTCCAGGTCGTCAGGGCCCGGTCTCCGGTTCCGGTCCCGTACGTCGATCCAGGTCGAGCTGCCGCACCGCTCTGCCGGATCGACGAGGAGTACGGTGAGCCGCGCGGAAGGGTTCAAGCCCGGGAACCGGACGCCGGTGCGGCGGGTCCAAGCGGGGCGAGGACCGGCGAGGAAGGCAGCGGTGACCGGGGACGAGCCTGCGGGCGGCACGATCGACCTGAGCAAGCAGCCGGTTCCGGAGCGGCCCGGCCCGGCCTGGATCGTGGTCCCGGCCCGGGTCATCGCGCTGATCGTGGTGCTGCCGCTGCGCCTCGTCCACGACCTGCTGGTGGCGATCGGGCGGGGCGTGCGGGCGGGCTGGCTGCGGCTGATGCGCGCGCAGGGGCGGCTCGCCCGGTTCATCGGGCGGATGCTGCGCGCCGCCGGGCTCGCGGTCCACCGATGGCTGCTCGCACCGCTCGGCCGGCTGATCGCGGCGGTCGGGCGCGGAATCGGCGCGCTGCTGAACCTGCTCGTCCTGCGGCCGCTGCGCTGGCTCGCCGTCGTAGTGATCCTGGGGCTCCTGCGCCTGTTCGGACGCGGCGCGAGATGGGTCGGCCGATGGCTCTACCGTGCGCTGCTGGTTCCCATCGGCCGGATGCTGGAGTTCGTCCTGCTCCGTCCCCTGCGGGCGCTGGGGCGGGGGCTGGCGTGGCTGCTGTCCGCCTCCTGGCGCGGGATCGTGCTCCTGATCGGCGTTCTCGTGGTCGTCCCGGCCGTGCTGGTGTGGCGGTACGTCCTGCGCCCGCCGCTGCTCGCGCTCGCCTGGCTGGGACGCGGCGGCCTGACCGTCCTCGCCGCGTTCATCGGCGCCCTCGCGGCCGGGCTGGTCTGGTCATGGCGGCTGCTCGGGCGGGTCTTCGGATGGCTGGGACGCGTGCTGTTCGTCATCCCGGCACGGGCTTTGTGGCGGTACGTCCTGGCCCCGGTGGCCGCGGGCGTCGCCGGTGCGTGGCGGCTCGCGTCCCGCGTCCTGCGGTGGCTCTGGCGGACGCTCGTCGTCGTCCCCGTCCGGGTCGTGATCGTCGCCCCGGCCCGCTGGGTGCGGGCGAGCGTGCTGCGTCCGCTGCGGGACCTGTGGCGGGTGTCGGTGCGCGAACCGCTCGCCGCCGCCCGCCGGACGATGCGGCAGGCGAGCCGGGACGTGCGCCTCACCCTCCGCCGCGCCTTCCGCGGACGGTGAAAGGCCGCGCCCGCCCCGAGGGGGCCGGCGCGGCCTCGGCGCTATTCGCCGCGTTCGGTGCCGGCGCGCTGCTCGGCGCGTTCGCGCATCCTCCTGAGCAGCTCCTTCTTCTGGGCGGCCGGGTCGCCGGCGGCGCCGCGGGACTGCGCCCGCCCGCCGCGCAGCTCGCCGCGCGACAGCTTCCTGCGCTGACCGCCCACGCTGGACACTTCCCGTCGGCCGCGGCCCTTGGACATGGTGTTCTCCCGTTCGGCTGGGTGTGCTCGGTCGCCTGCACCCAGGTCCGGCCGCACGGGAGCGTGCAGCTCAGGCGCGCATCGCGTCCCGGCCGGACCCGGCCGGGAAACGCTCGCGGTACACGCGCTTCGGGGTGGGCCGCCACATGGTGGCGGCGAGATCGATCAGCATGCGGGCCAGGCTAGGCACCGCCTCGGGGGTCCTCAACGGGTTTTCGCCGGGGGCGGCCTGAGATACTCGCGGTGATGTATCGACTCCTGTTCTCACTGGTCATCTCCCGCGTCCCGGCGGAGACCGCGCACCACCTGACGTTGCGGGCGCTGCGCGGGATCCAGTCCGTGCCGGGGCTGGCGCCGCTGCTGCGCCGGCTGCTCGCGCCCCGCGACCCGGGGCTCGCCGTGCACGCGCTCGGGCTGGACTTCCCGAGCCCGCTCGGGCTCGCCGCCGGGTTCGACAAGGACGCCGTCGCCTACGAGGCGCTCGGCGCGTTCGGGTTCGGCCACGTCGAGGTCGGGACGGTGACCGGGCGTCCGCAGCCCGGCAACCCGCGCCCCCGGCTGTTCCGGCTCCCGCTCGACCGGGCGCTCATCAACCGGATGGGCTTCAACAACGAGGGCTCCGCGGCCGCCGCCCGCCGGCTGCGCGGCCGCCGCGCCGGGACCATCGTCGGCGTGAACATCGGCAAGACGAAGGTCGTCCCGGAGGCGTCGGCCGCCGCCGACTACGTGTCGAGCACCGAGCGGCTCGCCCCCTACGCCGACTACCTGGTCGTCAACGTCAGCTCGCCGAACACGCCCGGCCTGCGCGACCTCCAGGCCGTCGAGCATCTCCGGCCGCTGCTGACGGCCGTCCGTGAGGCCGCCGACCGGGTGTCGCCGCGCCGCGTCCCGCTGCTGGTCAAGATCGCGCCGGACCTGGCGGACGACGACGTCGACGCGGTCGCCGACCTCGCCCTCGACCTCGGCCTGGACGGCATCATCGCGACCAACACCACCGTCGGCCGGGACGCGCTGCTCAGCCCGCCCGCCCTCGTCAAGGAGACCGGCGGGCTGTCCGGCGCGCCGCTGAAGGAGCGGTCCCTGGAGGTCCTGCGGCGGCTGCGCGCCCGCACCGGCGGGCGGCTCACGCTGGTCTCGGTCGGCGGCGTCGAGACCGCCGACGACGTGTGGGAGCGCATCCGCGCCGGGGCCTCCCTCGTCCAGGGCTACACCGGCATGATCTACGGCGGCCCGCTCTGGGCGCACCGCGTCAACCGCGCGCTCTCCCGGCGCCTCCGCGAGAGCACCTTCCGCACCCTGGACGAGGCCCGCCGCTGACGCGGCGGCTTTGCCGGTTGGTTGCCCTCCCCGGCCGCATCGGGCCGGGCGTGCGGGGCACGGTGCACGTATGGCCGGCGAGTCGATCCCCCGCAGGACGCTGCTCGTCCGGATCGCGCTGGCGCTGCTGCTCGCGCTCCCCGCGATCGTGACGCGGGCCGGCGGGTTCGAGCCGCCCGCGGTCGCCGCCATGGCCGTCTTCGGCTTCGGCGTCCTGGCGGCGGCGATCCTGCTCATGTGGGCGGTGGAGACCGCGCGCGCCGACATGTCGGGGGCGCTCGCGCTCGCGCTGCTCGCGCTCATCGCGGTGCTGCCCGAGTACGCCGTCGACCTCTACTACGCCTACGCCGCCGGGACCAGACCCCAATACGCCGGCTACGCGGCCGCGAACATGACGGGCGCGAACCGGCTGCTCGTCGGGGTCGGCTGGGCGCTGGTGGCGCTGGCGTTCGCGCTCGGCGTCCGCCGCGTCTCCGGGCGCGCCGGCGGCGGGCGGGGCAGGCACGCGGCGCGCCGGACCGGCCGGCGGGAGGTGCGGCTGACCCCGCTGCACCGCATCGAGCTGGGCTTCCTCGCGCTCGCCGCCGTCCTCGGCTTCATCCCCGCGCTGGCCGCCGAGATCGGGTGGTACATCTCCGTCGTCCTGATCGCGCTCTACGCCCTCTACATCGTGCGGATCTCCCGGGACCGCCAGGAGGACGTCGAGGAGTTCGCCGGCGTCCCCGCCCGCCTGGTGAGGCTGCCGAAACGGCGGCGGCGCCTCATGACGGCGCTCGGGTTCGCGCTCGGCGCGGTCATCGTGCTGGCGTCGGCGAGCCCGTTCGCGGACGCCCTGGTGGAGGCGGGCCAGGCCATCGGCATCGACGAGTTCCTCCTCGTGCAGTGGCTGGCGCCGCTCGCGTCGGAGGCGCCGGAGCTGCTCGTCGCCGCGATGTTCGCGTGGCGGCTCCGGGACGCCGACGCGATCGGGACGCTGCTGTCCAGCAAGGTCAACCAGTGGACGCTGCTGATCGGCACGCTGCCGCTCGCCTACCGGGTCGGCGGCGGCGACTGGGCCCTGCCGCTGGACTCCCGGCAGACCGAGGAGGTGCTGCTGACCGCCGCGCAGACCGTCCTCGGCCTGGCGTTCCTCATCGACCTGGTCTTCAAGCGGTGGGAGGCGGCGGTGCTGTTCGCGCTGTTCGCGGTGCAGTTCGTCCTGCCGAGCGAGACCGCCCGCCTCGTCCTGTCGGGCGTCTACCTGGCGATCGGCTTCTCCGTGCTGATCGCGCGCCACCGCGACCTGGGCGCGTCGATGGCGACGGTCGTCCGCACTAGATGAAGAAGCCGTCCGCGATCAGCTCCGGCAGGACGGCGTCCGCGTGCGCCCGCACCTGCTCGGCGTCCGCACCCGTCAGCCGGGCGATCGCGTCGAGCAGCGGATCGAGCGGCAGGGTGCCGTCGCAGACCCCGGCGAGGCCCGCCTCCACCGTCCCGACCCCGGCCGCGCGGCGCAGCCGCCCCGTCTGCCGCAGGACGATCCGCTCCGGGTCCTCGGCGCCGGGCGGACCGATCTGCTCCTGCACGAGCCCGGGCGCCGCCGCAAGCACTTTTCCACAGCTTGTGGAAAACTCTGCCCCCTTCTTCAACCCGTCCATGACGTCCTCGACGTAGGCGCCGACGGGCTCCTCGACGGCGTGCCGCAACTCCTCGACCCGGACCACGGGCCGCTCGCTCCGCCGCAAGGTGATCCACCCGAACCCGACGCCCACGGCGCCCCGCCGCTCGAAGTAGTCGAGCCACGCGTCGTACCGCGCCCGGTACTCGGGCGTCCCGGCTTCGCACGAATCCCGCAGCCACAACTCGGCGTACTCCGCCGGATCCTGGACGTCCCGCTGCACGATCCACGCGTCGCACCCGTCCACCCAGCCGCCGACGCGCTCCTCCCAGGGAACCCCGTCGATATGCAGCCAATTGGCCAGGAGCTGGCAATATCCGCCCTCACGCAGATACTGCGACGCCTGCCCGACGAGCCTCCGGCAGAAGTCGTCTCCCGCCATCCCGGACTCCCGGTAGGTGAACCGAGGCCCTTCCTCCGGCGCCACCACGAACGGCGGATTCGACACGATCAGATCGAACCGCCGTCCCCGAACCGGCTCCAGCAACGACCCCCGCAACAGCTCCGCGCCCTCCACACCGGAGAGCGCGAAACTCATCGCGGCCAACTCCAGTGCCCGCGGATTGACGTCCGTAGCCGTGACGCTCGCCCCGGGATTCCGGCCGGCTGCATGGATCGCCTGCACCCCGCACCCGGTCCCGAGATCGAGCAAGTTATCCACACCCCTGTGGACAACCAGCCGCGCAAGATTCCCGGACGCCCCGCCCGCCCCCACCACATGATCTTCACCGGGAAGCCGCCCCATCCCGGGCCGCACCTTGAGATCGGACACGACGTATCCGGCATGCCCCTGCCCACCGACGTCCTCCAACGGCTCAACCCGCAGAAGCGCCCGCATCTCCCCACCGGACACCTCGACGAGCCCGGCCGCCACCAACTCGTCCGCCATGCCATCGACCGGCACGGGCACCTGCAACCAGAACAACCGAGTCAGCACCTCAAGCGGCGACCCGCCCCGAGTGGCCCGCAACGCCGGCACGACCTCATCCCGAGCCAACGCCCCACCGGCAACGTCCCCCAACAACTCCCGCACCCCGGCAACGGTGTACCCGCCCGCAACCAACAACTCCCGCACCCGCCGCATCCGACTCACCCCTCAATCCTCCCGCAACCGACCCGACCGCCTCTCAGACGAGCCCATTTCACACACCCTCGACCCAGACCCGAGCCACAGCACCACCCGAAGCAACCACCACGGCCAGACCCGCCGAAAGCACTCAACACCCGCAGCGGGCATGCCCGGCGACCCAGACGACCGCAGCGACACACACCGGCACAGGCACCACAGACCGCAACAAAGGAGCGAGGATCGCCTACGCCGCCAACGGGGGGTCGCCCCCCTGGGCTAACACAGCCCCCTGGGCAAACACAGCTAGTCCAAATACTGCTGGAAGCCCTTGGCGAGCGACTCGGCTATGCGTTGGCGGAAGGGGGCGCTGGAGAGTTTGGCCGCGTCGGACTTGTTCTGCATGTTGCCGCACTCGATGAAGACCTTGGGGACCGTCGACATGTTGAGGCCGCCCAGGTCGTCGCGGCGGTCGATGGCGTTCTTGCCGAGGTAGTTGGAGTACGGGATGCCGGTGCCCTTGTGGTAGGCGTCGCGGAGGGCCTTGCCGAGTTCGGTGGAGCCGGAGACCATGTCGGCGTTCCGGCCGATGGAGATCGGCTCGATGATGTGGAAGCCGTGGCCGGACGCGGAGGCGCCGTCGGCGTGGATGGAGATGGCGGCGTCGGCGTGGAGTTTGTTGCCGATGGCGGCGCGTTCGGTGATGCAGGGGCCGACGCTCTTGTCGTCCTTGCGGGTCAGGGTGACCTTGGCGCCGCGGGCGCGCAGGAGTTTGGCGAGCCGGTTCGAGACGTCCCAGGTGAAGGCGTGCTCGGGGTAGCCGGCCTTGGTCTCGGTGCCGGTCGTGTCGCACGCCTTGCTGCCGTTGCCGATCTTGACCTTCTTGTTGATCTCGGACGGGTGGTCGGCGTTGCCGCCGTTGTGCCCGGGGTCGATGACGATGACCTTGCCGTCGAGGGGCGAGGCGTCGTCCTCGGCGGCCGCGGGGCTCTTCCCGGCCGGGGTCGTCGGCGCGCCCGCCGCGGGCGGGGTCGCCGGTTCGCCGGTGGAGGCGCCGGAGGAGTCGTTGCACGCGGTGAGCGCGCCGAGGCACAGCGCGAGACCGGCGGCCAGGGGGCCGCCTCGATGGATTCGCACAGGCCGCTTCCTCCGTGATGACTTCGTTACCGGGGACCCTGACAGTTTGCACGGCCTCACGGGTTCGTCAAACGAAGTCCCGGAAATCAGCGCAGCGGGTCTTCCCTGCCGAGGAGGGCGGCGAGGGCCCGCGCCTCGTCCGCGTCCAAGCCGAGGACGACGCGGGGACGGCCCCACGGATGGTCGATGGAGTGGGCCACGTAGCTGGCGACGGACTCCGACACCTGCTCGGCCAGGCCGCGGGCGTGCCGCCACTCCGACCACGCCCGTTCCAATTCGCTCGCCGCGCGCTGCGCGCACGACACCAGTTCCGGATCACGCACGAGCTGAACCCCCAGAGGACTCTTGCCGGGACTCGTCCGGGCGGCCTCCCCCGAGGCCGCCCGGGTCCACCCGTCGGACGGTCAGTCCATTAACCACCCGGTGCCGGGCGCTGGGCTGGCGAATGCGGCAGGCTTGGCCAGCCCCTTACCCGGTCAACACCGGTTCTGGGGACGATGGGCCGTGGCCCTACCCCGGCCATAACCGGCCAGGGGGACGGCCGCACCGGGGTCACGATCGCGCGGGAGCTGGATGTGGCGGGGGGACGAGCCTCTTACCGAGGGGTCACGGGGCGGGAACGGGCCCCGTGGTGGAGCGCACCACCAGGTGCGGGACGACCAGGTTCTGCCTGGCGTGCCGGGACGGGTCGCCGATGCGCGCGGTGAGCAGCTCGGCGGCCACCCGCCCCATGTCGCGGCGCGGCTGGTCCACGCTGGTCAGCGAGATGTGGCGGATCGCGGCGAGGTGGGTGTTGTCGTAGCCGACGATCGACAGGTCGGCGGGGACCCGCATACCGAGCTCGTCGGCGGCGGAGAGGGCGCCGGTCGCGACCAGGTCGTTGGGAGCGAAGACCGCGGTCGGCCGGGGGTCGCGGCGCAGCAGCGAGCGGGCGGCGCGGTACCCGCCGTCCTCGGTGAAGTCGCCGGGCTCGACGACGATCTCGGGGGCGAGCCCGTGCCGGTGC
This sequence comes from Spirillospora sp. NPDC127506, assembly GCF_040302145.1. Taxonomy (NCBI): domain Bacteria; kingdom Bacillati; phylum Actinomycetota; class Actinomycetes; order Streptosporangiales; family Thermomonosporaceae; genus Spirillospora; species Spirillospora sp. NPDC127506. Next base: position 90,082 of record NZ_JBEORG010000022.1, read on the forward strand.
ATCGCCTTCTCGTAGCCGGCGCGGCGGTAGTGGGCGGTGGTCGAGCGCGCGCCCTCGATGTGGGCGATGCGGCGGTGCCCGAGTTCGACGAGGTGGTCGACGGCCAGGCTCGCGCCGAGCTCGTCGTCGTCCACGACGATGTCGACGCCGTGCACGTCGCGCTCGCCGACGACGACGACCGGGACGCTCGCCGCCGCCTCCTTGAGCGATTCGGGGACGACGCTGAGCAGCACCAGGCCGTCCACCCGCATCTCCAGGAACGCCTCGACGGCCTCGGCCTCGAACAGCGGGTCCCAGCGGCCGCTGCCGACCAGCATCCGCAGGCCGGCGCCGTGCAGGCTCTCCTGCAGCCCGTCGAGGAACTCGGCGAAGAACGGGTTGTGCAGATCGGCGACGATGGCGCCGATCAGCCGGGTGCGGCCCTCGACGAGGCTGCGGGCGACGGCGTTCGGGCGGTAGCCGAGTTCGCGGGCGGCCTGCAGGACGGCCTGCCTGCGGCGTTCGCTCACGTGCGGCGACCCCCGCATCACCAGTGAGACGAGCGACTTGGAGACTCCGGCGCGTTCGGCGACGTTGCGGATCGTCGGTTTCGGCGCGGGCACCGCCCTCCCCTCGTCGCGCGCGGCGGGAGAAGATCCGCTGCGCGGCCGGGGTACCGCGCCCTCTCCTCGCCTGTCGTACGGGGGGTTCGGTTCATCAGCTGACATGGCACTCCGTCCGGGGGGACCTGCAGGACCTGCCGCGACGACACGCCGCCGGGGGAGCCGGCGCGCCGTCCTCCGCTCGGGAGGAGATGCCATGATGCCGCGCCTTCCCCACATATCGTCGCAACAGGGAGTAACGGGCATCCGTGAATGGTGGTTCAGGGCTGTGGTGTCCCGGATCACAGCGGTGTCCGTGGATGATCACGGCCCGGTGAAGAGCGGGCGTCCGCGCCGGTCGCCGGGAGATGCCGCGGGCCCGCCTCGGATACCCTTCTCACGTGGCAGATCGTGCGGTGGCCGGCGACAAGACCCAGGGCCGGCAGAGCGGCGGACGGGGCCGTCGCAGGCTCAGCGTGGACGAACGGCGCGAGGAACTGATCGACGCTGCGCTGCAGCTGTTCAGCGCACGCTCGCCCGAGGACATCTCGATCGACGACGTCGCGGCCGCGGCGGGCGCCTCGCGGGCGCTCGTCTACCACTACTTCGGCGGCAAGTACGAGCTGTACATCGCGGCCCTCGGCAGCGCGGCGAAGAAGCTGTCGGTGCTGCTCGAACCGCCCACGGAGGGCAAGCCGCTCGACCGCCTGCGCATCTCGCTGAAGCGGTACTTCGACTTCGTGGAGAGCCACGCGGCGGGCTACACGGCGCTGCTGCGCGGCGGCCCGGCCGACCGCTCCGGCGAGGCGGGCGAGATCGTCGACGGCATCCGCCGGCTGCTGCTGGACCGCATCCTGCACTCGCTGGACGTGGGCGACCCGCCGCCCGTGCTGCGCATCACGCTGCGCAGCTGGATGGCCGTGGTGGAGACCGCCGGCCTGGACTGGCTGGAGAACCGCGACATCCCCCGCGCCGACCTGGAGCGCCTGCTGGTCGACCAGCTCGTGGCCATCATGCAGACGGCCGGGCGGCACGACTCCGGGACGGGAGCCCTGTTCGACCGCCTCGCCCAGGAGGAGTTGGGCAAGTAACCCCTGTGACTCCCGAGCCAAGTGTCCGATTGTGGACGATTGCGCCTAGGGTGTCCGAAATTCCACGCAGGCCGACTCCCGCCCGCGGGGTTCGCGGGCGGGACGCCGGCCGAACGGTGACCGGCCCGGGACGCACGGTTCTCGGAGGACCGTGGTCCCCGCCGCTCGTCCGGGAGACCCCTGGCCGGCCCTCGTGCGAGAGCGCCCAGCGGCCCCCCGGCCGTCCCCCCCTCGGTTGTGCGCGCTATTCCGAGCGCTGCTGCGGGATCCCCGCGAGCAGTGCCCGCACCTCCGCCTCGCGGTAGCGGCGGTGCCCCCCGAGCGTCCGGATGGAGGTGAGCTTCCCCGCCTTCGCCCAGCGCGTGACGGTCTTGGGGTCGACGCGGAACATGGTCGCCACCTCCGCCGGCGTCAGCAGGGGCTCGGCCTCTGGCGTACGTGCTGACATGTTTGCGGCCTCTCCTTCGTGGACCGATGACAGCGATCCTGCGATTGATCCTCGCGTGGTCACTGATGTCCCCTATGGCCCGAAAGAGCCACTATGACATCACAACGTGTAACCTTGCCACCACTCAGCGCAACAAGCAAGTTCCTGGCGGTAGTTGCGTGCAAACATCCCCGCGGTGGCAGGGTGCGGCACTCGAGCGAAGGCGACTGGGTCACGCTGCGTGATTCTAGCGACACGTATAGTCGTATCGCGCGCGGATTCGGGAAATTTGTTTTAGTTCGCCGCCTCGAGCGCCCGGACGGGCCGCCAGCGGGCCAGCAGCCGCTTGTACATCGCCACGGTCAGCTCGACCTCGCCGCGCTCCATCCCGGTGAGGGCCACGGTCATCTCGGCGACCGACTCGTCCGTGCTCAGGGCCCGGTCGTCCATCAGGTGGACGAGCCCTCCGTAGTCGAGCTCCACCAGGGAGCCCGGGTGGAACTCGCCGAGCCACCGGCCGAGCGTCTCCAGCCGTCCGGCCGACAGGAGGTAGACCTCCTCCGTCCCGTCGCCGAGATTCTCGCGCACCACCGGGAGCGCCGCCGCCACCCGGCGGCGCGCCTCGCCCATCGAGGTGACGTAGATGAGCGTCCGGGCGGGGGCGGCCGTGGCCGGGCCGTGCGCCGCGAGGTCGTCGGACGCGTCCTCGGACATGCGGTACCCGGTCCCCGGCGTGCCGAGCATCAGGCACCGCTCGCCGCGCGCGAAGGGCACGAACCAGTCCAGCGGGACGTGCCAGGTGCTCGTCAGGATGTGCGGGCGCAGCGGCCGGCCCGCCAGCTTCCACCGCTCGAACTCGCTCATCGTCCGCTCCGCCACGGGCGGCGGGACGAACGCGGCCGCGACGCCGGCGGCGTGCTGGTTCCTGAACCGCTCGAAGGCCAGCCATGAGCGCAGCCGGGTCCCCCACGGGCAGATGTAGATCATGTCGTCGAGGCGCCGCACGTAGGCGTCCCTGCTCTCCCGCTCCGGGGCGACCTCCGGCGGTGAGGCGGTCAGCCTGAGCGCGGCCTGCCGGTGCTCGACGCTCAGCGCGTGGATCCGCCGCGGGCGCCGCCTGGAGTCGGCATAGACCGTCCACAGGGTCCGCGCAGGCTCCGGGAAGGCGGTCACCGGTTCATAAACCCGTAGGTACGCGGCGTACGGAAGCACCATCGAATCGTGACACGAGACGGGGGCGGACGGGGGGCCATCGCGCGCCCTAGTCTGATCTAGAGACAGAGAGGAGGGCACTACCGTGCCTAATGTCTTCGGGGCGCCTCACAAGGGCACCGAACCCCGACACGAGCAGGTCGTCTTCTGCCAGGACGAGGCCAGCGGCCTGCGCGCCATCATCGCCATCTACTCGACCGCGCTGGGCCCGTCCCTGGGAGGCACCCGCTTCTTCCCGTACGACTCCGAGGAGGAGGCGCTCGCCGATGTGCTGAACCTGTCCCGGGGGATGGCCTACAAGAACGCCCTCGCCGGGCTCGACCTGGGCGGCGGCAAGGCCGTCATCATCGGCGACCCCGCCATCGACAAGTCCGAGGCGATGCTGAGGGCGTACGGACGGTTCGTCCAGTCGCTGAACGGCCGCTACTACACGGCGTGCGACGTCGGCACGTACAGCGAGGACATGGACGTCGTGGCGCGGGAGTGCCGCTTCGTCACCGGGCGGACGGTCGCGCACGGCGGTGCGGGCGACTCGTCGATCCTCACGGCGTTCGGCGTGTTCCAGGGCATGCGCGCCGCCGCCGAGACCGTGTGGGGCGCGCCCAACCTGCGCGGCAAGCGGGTCGGGGTGGAGGGTGTCGGGAAGGTCGGCCACCGGCTGGTGGAGCACCTGCGCGAGGACGGCGCGGACGTCGTGATCTGCGACGTGAACGAGGCCGCGGTAGACCGGGTCCGGTCACTGCATCCCGAGGTGGAGGTCGTCGCGGACGCCGACGCCCTGGTCCGCGCGGATCTGGACGTGTACGCACCGTGCGCGCTGGGCGGCTCCCTGAACGACGAGACCGTGCCCGTGCTGCGGGCCAAGGTCGTGTGCGGCGCGGCGAACAACCAGCTCGCCCATACGGGCGTGGAGAAGAGCCTCGCCGACCGCGGCGTCCTGTACGCGCCCGACTACGTGGTGAACTCCGGCGGCGTGATCCAGGTCGCGGACGAGATCGAGGGCTTCAACTTCGACCGCGCCAAGGCGCGGGCCGCCGGAATCTACGACACGACCCGGAAGATCTTCGCGCTGGCCGCCGACGACGGCGTCCCGCCGGCGGTGGCGGCCGACCGGCTCGCGGAGCGCCGGATGTCCGAGATCGGCAGGCTGCGGGGAATCCTCCTCTGAACCACGCCGCACCGGTCTGTGCGGCGGGTCCGGACAGTGGGCGTCCAAGACCCGTTTAGACCGTTGCAAGACCGTTGCAAGGGCCGCCGCGGGGCACCGTACGACCGTCCCGCGGCGGCTTTGGCACGTACTCGTGACCACCGGATACACTGTTGTTATCAGCAACAGGAGCGCCGCCACGTACCGTCGATGTACCGAGCCAGGCGCAAAACGGGTACGGTTGTACCCGTGACTGACGCATGGCTCATCAGGCACCGGTTCGTGTGGTACACGCGCGCGTTGATGGGCCCACGAAAGCCCTGACCATCGAGGGGGTCGAGCCAATGGGTCGCGGCCGAGCCAAGGCCAAGCAGGTAAAGGTTGCCCGGCAGCTCAAGTACAACACCGGCAACACGGACCTCGACCGCCTGAAGGACGAACTGGGAGTCACGGACTCCGGCGACGACTCCTACGACGAGCTCGCCGAGAAGTACGCCGACTACGCCGAGGACTACGGCACGGAGCCCCGCAAGGACGGCACCTCCGGCTGACCGGCTGACAGCACGCCACTGCTCGCGACGGGTAGTGGCGTTTGTCGTGACTTCTGCATGTTCGCCGCGGTTCTTCCTCATGGGGGTGTGTGAGCCATGGTTTCCACCGGCCGCCGAGAGCGCCTCTCCGCGCTTCTACGGCGGCTCGCGCTCCCGCGCTCATCCGTGTGACGGGTGAGGGCTGAGAGGCGCTCACCGCCCCTCTCAGCCCGTCACACGGGCATCGTGTTCTTCCCGCTCCCGCGCCGCTAGGCGAGGACGGCGCCGCCGGCGCCCTCGACGATCTCACCGAGGGCCCACGCGGGGACGCCGCGGGAGGCCAGCAGGCGGAGCGCCGCGTCGGCGGCGTCCGGGCTCACGATCGCGGCCATCCCGACGCCCAGGTTGAACGTCTTGTCCATCTCGGGCTGCGGGACGCCGCCGTGCGCCTGCAGGACGCGGAAAACCGGCGGCACCTCCCACGACGAGCGGTCCAGGACGGCGTCCTTGGTCGCCGGGAGCGAGCGTGCCAGGTTCGCGGCCAGCCCTCCGCCCGTGATGTGCGCGAAGGCGCGCACCCCGCCGGCCCGGGTCAGCGCCAGGCAGTCCTTGGCGTAGATGCGCGTCGGGGTGAGAAGTTCCTCACCGAGAGGACGGTCAAGTTCGTCCGGCGTGGATTCCAGGGTCAGGTCGGTCGTGGCCAGGATGTGCCGGACGAGCGAGTACCCGTTCGAGTGGATGCCGGACGACGCCATGGCGAGCACCGCGTCCCCCGCCCGGACGCGGTCCGGGCCGAGGATCTCGTCGGCTTCGACGACGCCGGTCCCCGCGCCCGCGAGGTCGAACTCGTCCGCCTCTAGGAGGCCCGGGTGCTCGGCGGTCTCGCCGCCGACGAGGGCGCACCCGGCCAGGGCGCAGGCGTCCGCGATGCCGCCGACGATGTCGGCGATCCGTTCCGGGACGACCTTCCCGCACGCGATGTAGTCGGTCATGAACAGCGGCTCGGCCCCGCACACGGCGAGGTCGTCGATGACCATGCCGACCAGGTCGTGCCCGACCGTGTCGTAGACGCCGAGACGCCGCGCCAGGTCGACTTTGGTGCCGACGCCGTCCGTGGACGTCGCCAGCAAGGGCCGCGTGTACTTCAGCAGGGCGGACGCGTCGAACAGGCCCGCGAACCCGCTGACGTCGTCCACGACCTCGGGGCGCCGGGACCGGGCCACCCGGGACTTCATCAGTTCTACGGCGCGCTCACCCGCCGCGATGTCGACACCGGCTGCCTCGTAGGACGTCACCGGCCGACCTCCAGCAGATGCTTGCCGCGGGCGTTCTGATCCACCGGGATGGGGTAGATGCCGTCGAAGCACGCCCGGCACAGCCTGTCCTTGGCGATGTGCGTGGCGGAGATGAGCTCGTCCAGGGAGATGAAGCCGAGCGTGTCGGCGCCGATGGAGTCGCGGATCTCCTCCACCGAGAGGTTCCCCGCGATCAGCTCGGCGCGGGTCGCGAAGTCGATGCCGTAGAAGCAGGGCCACGCCACGGGCGGGCTGGAGATGCGGACGTGCACCTCGGCGGCGCCCGCGTCCCGCAGCATCGACACGATCGCGCGCTGGGTGTTGCCCCGCACGATCGAGTCGTCCACCACGACGAGCCGCTTGCCCTCGATCGCCTCGCGCAGCGGGTTGAGCTTGAGCCGGATGCCGAGCTGGCGGATCGTCTGGGACGGCTGGATGAACGTCCGCCCGACGTAGGAGTTCTTCACCAGCCCCTGGCCGTAGGGGATGCCGGACGCCTCCGCGTAGCCGATCGCCGCCGGCGTGCCCGACTCGGGCGTCGGGATGACCATGTCGGCCTCGACGGGGTGCTCGCGGGCGAGCCTGCGCCCCACCTCGACGCGGGTGGCCTGGACGCTGCGCCCCGCGATCGCCGTGTCGGGGCGGGCGAGGTAGACGTACTCGAACAGGCAGCCTTTGGGCCGCGCCTCGGCGAACCGCTCGGACCGCACGCCCGCGCCGTCGATCGCGACCAGCTCGCCGGGCTCGATCTCCCGGACGAAGCGGGCGCCGACGATGTCGAGCCCGGCGCTCTCGGACGCCACGACCCAGCCGCCCGCGGCCTCCAGGGAGCCGAGGACCAGCGGCCGGACGCCCTCCGGGTCGCGGGCCGCGTACAGGGTGCCCTCGTCCATGAAGACCAGGGAGTACGCGCCGCGCGTGGCCGGGAGGATCTCCCGTGCGGCCGCCATGGGGCCGCCCTCGCCGTGGTGCGCGAACAGCGCGGTCAGGACCTCGGTGTCGGTCGTGGCGGTCAGCATGCCCGGCTCGAGCCGCGCGGCCAGCTCCGGCGTGTTGATGAGGTTGCCGTTGTGGGTGAGCGCGAGCCCGCCCGCGTCCGTCGACCGGAACGTGGGCTGCGCGTTCTCCCACGTGGGGGAGCCGGTCGTGGAGTAGCGGCAGTGGCCGACGGCGATGTGGCCGCGCAGCGTGTTCAGCACCGACTCGTCGAAGACCTGGGCGACGAGCCCCATGTCCTTGAACACCACGATGCGGGAGCCGTCGCTGACGGCGATGCCCGCCGACTCCTGCCCGCGGTGCTGGAGCGCGTAGAGACCGTAGTAGGTGAGCTTGCTCACCTCGGCCCGCGACGCCTGGTCGGCGGGGACCCAGACGCCGAAGACCCCGCAGGCGTCCTGCGGAGCGCGGTCGGAAGGATCGATGTCGTGGCTCAGACGTCCGTCACGGAGAGGCACGCGAATCAGTCTAGATGCCCGGTTCACCTGCTCCGATCGGTGGCATGTCTTAACGGAGCTTTACTCCTCCGAACCACAGGCATCACATGGTGCCGGGGAATCTGAGGGACGACACGTGGAGGGACACATGACGCTGCCCGGGTACCAGACCTACGCGCCGCCCGCGCCGCCCCGGCGGAGCGGTCTGGCGAGGGCCTCGCAGGTGCTCGGAATCACCGGCCTGGCGGGGCTCGTGCTCTGCCTGCTCGGCGTGATCCCCGCCCTCGCGGGGCTCGTCCTCGGGACGGTCGCCCTCGTGCGGCGCGACCCTGACCGGCGGCCGGCGGTCGTGGGCGTCGCCTGTTCCGCGCTCGCTCTCGTCATAGGCGCGGGGGCGCTTTTCTGGCTGCTGAGCAAGGCCGCCCAGTGCGGGGACGAGACGCGCTACCCGGACGAGGCGTCCCGCAGGAGCTGCGTGGAGCGGGAGTTCCCGTTCGCCAAGGCGAGCCCTCGATCGGACAGCGCCGCTCAGGCGCCCATCGCGCCTCACTCGCAGAGCGCGCGTACGGCTTCCTCGTTCAGCGATGAGGCGTACACACGGAAGTCGTCCATGAGGCCGCCGAATCCTGGCTTGGTGGGTTCGCTGCCCAGGTAGATGGGTCCGGCCGGTGTGACGACGGGATGCTCCAGCGACACGGCCACATCCAGCTTGCCGTTGATGTAGAGGAACATGCCCTGGGTGTTCACCGTGAAGGCGAGATGGGCCCATTCCCCGAGGGCCAGTCTTGTGTGGCTGTCGACGTAGTCCGGCCCCTTGACGGTGAACAGCTGGACCCGCACCCTCATCGCGTCCGGATACAGCCACAGGCCGAGGCCCCGCGCGTCGTTCTCGGCCACCGGCTTGTAGACGAGGCTGCGCCACTCCCCGGTCGGCGGCTCGGTGACCTGGACGAAGAACGCCAGGCTGAACCCGAACACCTGGCTCAGGACGAGCTGCGGCGCGGCGGGTATCACGGCGCGGTCGTTCCCGTTGAGGGACAGCGCCTCGCCGTCCCGGCCGGGGACGATCCCGGCGGTCTCGTCCAGCTCGGCGGCCGGTCCGGCGCCGGTCGCCTCCGCGACCCTGCGGCCGTCCACGGTGGCGACGTCGAACGTCCAATGCGCGATGAGCACGGGGATCACCTCCAGCAAGGCGGATACTCCCGCACCGCGGGGCCTCAGTCGATGGGCAGAGGAAGATACCCCGAAAGGTCGGCGCGCGCGCCGCTGGCCCTTACCCGTCCGTCCGCGACCGCGTCCGCCCAGGCCAGCCGTCCCGTGGCCAGCGCGATCCACGCCGCGGCGTCCATCTCCACCACATTCGGTGGCGTACCACGGGTATGGTGCGGGCCGTCGATGCACTGAACGGCGGCGTGCGGAGGGACCCGGACCTCCACCGAACGACCGGGGGCCAGCTCGGCGAGCCGGTCGAGCAGGAACCGCACCGCCCCTCTGACCACCGGACGGGACGGTTCCGGCCCTCCCGCCCCGGCGGCGGCGAGAACGGTCTCCAGGGCCGCGCGACGGAGCGCGGCGGGCTCGTCGGGGCCGGTGTGGGCCGGCAGGCCCAGCAGGGCGCGCTGCTCGTTCAGTACAGCGAGTGAAAGCGGAGTTCGCGGCATCGCGGACGACGCTACCCGGTCGGCCGGGCGGACGGACGAGCAGGAGCGGACAGGGGGCGCGGGGGACGCCGCCCACGAGGAGCGTGCGCAGGCGGTAAAAAGGACCCCGGTGCCAGGCATGGGGGAGTGAGTTGGCGGGGAGCCGGGGGCGCGTCCCCGGAGGACACGGAGGTTCGTCAGATGCCCGAGGCGCTGCCCCTGCAGCCGGGTGACCCGCTGAGACTCGGCGCGTTCGAGATCACGGGCCGGCTCGGCGTCGGTGAGCAGGGCGCCGTCTTCCTCGGCAGGGACCCGGCCGGCGGCCACGTCGCCGTGAAGGTCCTGCACGTGCGGCTCAGCGGCGAGCCCGTGGCGAGGTCCCGGTTCGCCGGCGCGCTCTCCCCAGCCCGGAAGGTCTCCGGGTTCTGCACGGCGGCGATCCTGGCCGCCGACGTGGACGGCGACCGCCCCTACGTGGTGAGCGAGTGGGTGGACGGCCCGTCCCTCCAGCGGCTCGTCGACGAGGAGGGCAGGCGCGGCGGCGCCGTCGTCGAGCGGGTGGCCGTCGGCATGGCGGTCGCGCTCGCGGCCGTCCACCGGGCGGGTGCCCTCCACCACAACCTGAAGCCCGGGAACGTCCTCCTGGGGCGGGACGGGCCGCGGATGGCCGACTTCGGCATCGCGCGCGCTCTGGAAGCCGTGAACGTCGCCTTCACGGGGCACATCACCGACGACCCGTCCTACAAGGCCCCGGAGCAGCTGCGGGGCACGGGCATCGGCCCTGCCGCGGACGTGTTCGCGTGGGCATCGACCCTTCTGTTCGCCGCCACGGGCCGGCCCCCGTTCGGGGAGGGCTCGCCCCACGAGGTGATGCAGCGCATCCTCTACGGCCAGACGGAACTGTCGGTCGTCCCCGATTCCCTGCGCGATGTGCTGGCGAGTGCTCTCGCGAAGGATCCGGCAGACCGCCCTACGGCACCGCAGATTCTCGACCGGCTCCTTGGGGCGGGCAGCCCGCTGCCCAGCCGGATGCCGCCTTCGATGGTGGAGGAGGGGCGCGCCTTGGCCGCCGGTGGGCCGGCCCAACCGAACGTGCCGCCGACGGTACCGCCGCCGCGTCCTCCCATGGGGACGCCGCCCGCACCTCACGTACCCCAGGCGCCGCCCATTCCGCCGCCCATGCCGCCAGGGCCGCCGGAGCCGACGCGGGAGGCCGCGTCGCCGTCCATCCCCCTGCTCGGCAAGCTCTCGCGCACCCGCAAGCCCCGCCAGGAGCCCGCGCCCGAGCCGGAGCCGCTCGCGGCCGATCTCGACCCCGCGGCCTTCGAGGCGACCGCCATCTTCGGCGCGGTGAGCCACGACCGTCCGGGCGCGGACCGGCGGGACGAGCACGTGCCGACGGACCAGACCGCGAAGTTCGACGCAGTCGGCCACGACGCGACCGCGACGTTCGACCCGGTGGGCCCCGACCCGACGGCCACCTTCGACGCCGTCGGCCCGCACGACCACCTGAACGTCTCCGAGCCGCACCTCATCCCGGGCCTCGGCCATGGGCGGGACGGCGGCCGGCGGCGTTCTTCACCGCTGTCGTCCATCGCGCGTATGCGGCGCCCCAGCAACCACGTGCTCGGCCTCGCCCTCTCGCTGTTCATCGGCGTCGGCGTGGGCATCGCCATCATCGCGCTGGTGCTGTGGCCTCAGCTCAAGGCCGACAACGGGGCGCCCCCGGACAGCGCGAACGCGTCCAACAACCGCCCGGTGACCACGATCCCCGCCTCTTTCGGGGGGACCTGGAAGGGCGACATGGTCAACACCAACCGCAACGTGTCCTTCCCGCTGGAGGTCACGTTCGAGGCGGGCGGCACCACGGCGCGCGCGGTGTATCCGCGTGAGGGGTGCACCGGCACCCTGACGCTGACCAGGGGCACGGAGAGCGCGCTGAAGATGAACCTGGCCATCGGCAAACCGTGCACGAGCGGGGTCGTCGAGATCACGCGGCAGCCGGACGGGACGCTCCAGTACACGTGGAGCAGGCCGGGCACGAACCTCGGCTACGGAGGCAAGCTCAGCCGCGCCTGACCCGCTCGGGCGGCCGTCCCGGTCCGGACGCGGGCCCGTTCTGGCAACGGAAAAGCCACATCTGGCATCGCGTCCAATTTGTCGCATCAAATCAGGACAGTTCCGCTAAAGTTTCCCTTCGATCGAGATCATCGATCATGTAACGGGGCCCGACGCGCGTGGTCCCCCTGCAGAAGGAGAGGCCTTGCGGGCTGTCCACCGAAGGCTGCTGCTGGCCGGCGCGGTCGCGACGAGCCTGGGCGCCGCCGCGGCGCTCCCCGTGCTCGCCGACGACTCCTCGTCCCTCGTGAAGGTGACCGCGGCGCAGGGCACCCCCGTGCCCGGCCAGTACATCGTCACGCTGAAGCCCGGAGCGTCCGCCGACGCCGCCGCCAAGAACGTCAGGGCCGCGGGCGTCAAGCGCTTCGACGGCGTGCTGAACGGCTTCGCCGCCAAGCTGAGCGGCGACCAGCTGAACAAGCTGCGCAACGACCGCCGCGTCGCCGCGATCGAGCAGGACCAGGTCGTCCGGGCGAACACGACGCAGAAGTACCCCCTGCCGTGGGGCCTGGACCGCATCGACCAGCGCTCCCGGAAGCTCTCGAAGACCTACACCTACAAGTCGACCGGCAGCGGCGTCAGCGCCTACGTCATCGACAGCGGCATCGACGTCACCCACCCCGACTTCGGCGGCCGCGCCTCCGTCGCCTGGGCGGCCAGCAGGTTCGGCGGCAACGGCGGCGACTGCAACGGCCACGGCACCCACGTCGCGGGCATCCTCGGCTCCAAGACCTACGGCGCCGCCAAGGGCGTGAAGCTGCGCGCGGTGCGCGTCCTCGACTGCGACGGCGCCGGCTCGGTGTCGGACGTCATCGCCGCCGTCAACTGGGTGCGCACGCACGCCGCCAAGCCGGCCGTGGCGAACCTCTCGCTCGGCGGGCCGAAGTCCTCGGCGCTGAACACCGCCGTGACGAACCTGTCGAAGTCCGGCGTGTTCGTGTCCGTCGCCGCCGGCAACGACAACAAGGACGCCTGCAAGTTCTCCCCGTCCAGCGCGGGCTGGGTCATGGCGGTCGGCGCGACCACCACGTACGACAACCGCGCGACGTGGTCCAACTGGGGCAAGTGCGTCGACATCAACGCGCCCGGCTACGGCGTCTGGTCCACCTGGCCCGGCGGCAACGCCCAGAAGCTCAGCGGGACGTCCATGGCGACCCCCTACGTGAGCGGCGTCGCGGCGCTGTACCTGTCCACGCACAAGACGGCGAACTTCCCGACGGTGCAGAAGTGGCTGAACGACAACTCCACCCACAGCCTCAAGCGGCTGCGCTCGCAGGCCAACAGGCTGCTCTACAAGGGCACGCTGTGAGACCCGTCACGTAAGATGGCCCGGCTCCCAGCAGGGGAGCCGGGCTTCTCGCGTACCGCGCCGTCTCACCAGGCCCATGGGTCTACCCTTGGCGACGCCGGACGTTCTTCAGCGCCCATTGACCTTCCGGCCTCCGGACTTCCGTACCAACGAAAGACGTACCTACGGCCATGACGAGAGGAGAACACGTGGAGACCCCCGCCTCCACCTGTCGGGCGACCGCGCGCCGGCGAGGTGGACTACGCACCGCCACGGCTCTCGTGGCCATCGCCACCGCGCTGCCGCTGCTCGGCACCGCCACCCCCGCCGCGAACGCGTCCCCGCCCGCGTACGCCCCCATGGACCCGGGCGACAGCGCCAAGTTCAACAAGCTGAACCGCCAGATCCAGAAGCTCGACAAGGAGTACGGCGGCGACCTCGCGAAGCTGAAGGACGCCCAGTACGCCGCCCAGAAGGCCCTGATCAAGTCGAACGGCCTGAAGAAGGACCTCGTCGAGGCGCGCAACCTCGTCGCGCAGCTCGCCGCGACCCAGTACATGACCGGCGGGGAGGACCCCACCGTCACCTTCCTGGCCGACGCCGACCCCACCGACCTGCTCAGCAACGCCACGCTGGTGAGCCACCTCGCGCAGAACAAGGCGGCGAAGGTGGCGCAGATCCAGAAGCTCGTCGACGACCAGGCGGCCGCGCGCAAGAAGGCCCAGGAGAAGATGACGGAGCTCAAAAAGGAGATCAAGGACCTGCAGAGCCGCAAGGCCCAGATCCAGAAGCTCGTCAAGAAGTACAAGCCGGAGTCGCCGAGCATCGGCATGGGCGGCGTCACGCCCCGCATGCTCAAGGTGAAGAACACCATCGACCTGGAAATGGGCCCGTTCCCCACGATCGGCTGCGTCCGGCTCACCGGCGACCCGCAGGACCACGGCACCGGCCACGCCTGCGACTTCATGGTGACGACCGGCGGCGTGATGGCGAGCGGCTCCGCGAAGGCCCTGGGCGACCGCACCGCCGAATACGCCATCGCCCACGCGAGCGCCCTCGGCATCAAGTACGTCATCTGGCGCCAGCGCATCTACGACATGCGCAGCCCCGGCTGGCGCATGATGGAGAACCGCGGCGGCGTCACCGCCAACCACTACGACCACGTCCACATCTCCGTCTTCTAGACGGACGCGGATAGACGCGGACGTAGGACGACGCGGACGTAGGACGACGCGGACGTAGGACGACGCGGACGTAGGACGCGTAAGGGGCGCCCCCCGGGTTCGCGGGGGCGCCCCTTTCGGCTGCGCGCCGGTCAGTCGGCGTAGCTGGGGAGCATGCGCTCGTGGGCCTCGCGGAGCTCCGACAGGCTGATGCTGAACAGCTCCTGCTGGTCGCCGTCCTGGCCGCGTCCCGTCACGTGGAGGGCGTCGCCGCCCGCCACGCCGAGCTGGGCCACGGGGACGCCCGCGGACTCGCAGAGGGCCGCCAGGCGGCTCTCCGCGCCCGGGGTGACCACGACCATGGCGCGGGCCACCGACTCGCTGAACAGCGTCACGAACGGGTCGCCCGGCAGCGTGATGCGGGCGCCGAGGCCGCCGCGCAGGCACGACTCCACCAGCGTCTGCGACAGGCCGCCGTCCGACAGGTCGTGCACGGCCGTGACCAGCCCGTCCCGGATGGCGCTGACCATGACGGACGCCAGCGCCGCCTCCGCCTTCAGGTCGACCAGCGGCGGCAGGCCGCCCAGGTGCCCGTAGACGACGTGCGCCCACTCCGAGCCGCCGAACTCCTCGCGCGTCTCGCCGAGCAGCGCGATCGTGGCGCCGTCGGTGGTCAGCGACATGTTCACCCGACGGCGGACGTCGTCGTGGACGCCCAGGACGCCGATCACCGGCGTCGGGTTGATCGGGACGTCGCCCGTCTGGTTGTAGAAGCTGACGTTGCCGCCCGTGACCGGGATGCCCAGGTACTGGCAGCCGTCCGCCAGGCCCTCGACCGCCCGCGCGAACTGCCACATGACGCCCGGGTCCTCCGGGGAGCCGAAGTTGAGGCAGTTGGTGACGGCCAGGGGACGCGCCCCGGTCGCCGCGACGTTGCGGTACGCCTCGCTCAGGGCGAGCTGGGCGCCGGAGTACGGGTCGAGGCGCGTGTAGCGGCCATTGCCGTCCAGGGAGAGCGCGATGCCCAGCCCGGACTCGTCGTCGACGCGCACCACGCCCGCGTTCTCCGGCATCGCCGAGACGGTGTTGCCGAGCACGTACCGGTCGTACTGCGACGTCACCCACGTCTTGCTGGCCAGGTTCGGGGACCCGGCCAGCCACAGGACCGTCCGGCGCAGCTCCTCGCCGTTGGACGGGCGCGTGAGCCGCCCCGGCGTGTCGGCCTGCAGGGCGCCGAGGTCCTGCGGGGGCTGGAGCGGGCGGTTGTAGACCGGGCCCTCGTCGACGGCCGTGACCGGCGGGATGTCGACGATCGTCTCGCCCCGCCACGTCATCACCAGGCGGCGCGTGTCGGTGACCTGGCCGATGACCGTCGCCGGGATCTCCCAGCGCTCGCAGATCTCCATGAAGCGGTCGACCTTGCCGGGCTCGACCACCGCCATCATGCGCTCCTGCGACTCGCTCATGAGGATCTCCTCGGGGAGGAGCGTCTCGTCGCGGAGCGGGACGGCGTCCAGGTCGACGTGCATGCCGCCGGTGCCGGCCGCGGCCAGCTCCGTCGTCGCGCACGACACGCCGGCGGCGCCGAGGTCCTGGATGCCGACCACGAGGTCCTCGTTGAACAGCTCCAGGCAGCACTCGATGAGGAGCTTCTCCATGAACGGGTCGCCCACCTGGACCGACGGCCGCTTCTGGTGCGACTCGTCGTCGAACGTGGCCGACGCGAGGACGGACGCGCCGCCGATGCCGTCCGGCCCGGTGAGGGCGCCGAACAGGATCACCTTGTTGCCGGGGCCGGGGGCCGCGGCGCGCTTGATGTCCTCGTGCTTCATCACGCCGACGCACAGGGCGTTCACGAGCGGGTTCTGCTCGTAGCAGGCGTCGAAGACGGTCTCACCGCCGATGTTGGGCAGGCCCAGGGAGTTCCCGTAGCCGCCCACGCCCGCCACCACACCGGGCAGGACGCGCTGGGTGTCGGGGGCGTCCGCCGGGCCGAAACGGAGCGAGTCCATGACGGCGATGGGACGGGCCCCCATCGACATGATGTCGCGCACGATCCCGCCGACGCCCGTCGCGGCGCCCTGGTACGGCTCCACGTAGGACGGGTGGTTGTGCGACTCCACCTTGAAGGTGACCGCCCAGCCGTGGCCGATGTCCACGACACCGGCGTTCTCCCCCATGCCGACGAGGAGCTTGTCGGTCTTCGGGGCCTTGTCGCCGAACTGGCGGAGGTGCACCTTGGAGCTCTTGTAGGAGCAGTGCTCGCTCCACATGACGGAGTAGATCGCCAGCTCCGCCGACGTTGGACGGCGCCCGAGGATGTGCCGGACGCGCCGGTACTCCTCGTCGTTCATCCCCAGCTCGGCGTACGGCTGCGCACGCTCGGGGGTGGCGGCGGCGATGGCGACGGTGTCGGTGCCGTGGCCGACCGGGCCGGACCCCTCGATCGCGGGCATTGGACCGGTCCCCCGCGCCAAGGGCTGCGGGCCGGCGGCGGTCTCGACCGTCGGGATCGGGCCGGTGCCGGGACCGAGCGCGGGCTGGGGGCCGGTGCCCGGGCCGACGGCAGGCTGCGGGCCGGTGCCGTGGCCCACGCGGGGCTGCGGGCCCGTCCCGCGGCCTTCGGCGCGCACGGGCAGCAGCGGGCCGGTGTTGACGACGGGTTGCGGGCCGGTGCCGGAGCCGATGACGGGTTGCGGGCCCGTGCGGGGGCCGACGACGGGTTGCGGGCCGGTACCAGGCCCGACGGCGGGCTGAGGCCCGGTGCCGGCGCCGACGGCCGGCTGCGGGCCGGTGCCGGAACCGACGGCCGGCTGCGGGCCGGTGCCGGAGCCGATCGCGGGCTGCGGGCCGGTGCCGGGGCCTTCCGGACGCGCCAGGGGGCCGCTGTTCAGGTCGACGAGCGGCTGAGGCCCGGTGCCGGGCCGGACCACCTGCTGCGGCCCGGTGCCCGACCCCACGGTCGGCTGCGGCCCCGTCCCCGATCCCACGACCGGCTGCGGGCCGGTGCCCGAGCCGACGGCAGGCCGCGGACCGGCGCCGGGGCCGACATGCCGGGAGAGAGGGCCGCTGTCGAGATCGACGATGGGCTGCGGGCCAGTGCCGGGGCCGGTCACGGGCTGCGGACCCGTCCCGGAACCCACAGTCGGCTGCGGACCTGTGCCGGGGCCTTCGGGACGCGCCAGCGGCCCGCTGTCGAGGTCGACGAGCGGCTGAGGCCCAGTACCGGGGCCTACGGCGGGCTGAGGCCCGGTGCCCGTCCCCACGGCGGGCTGAGGCCCGGTGCCGGAGCCGACGGCGGGCTGAGGCCCCGTCCCCGAGCCGACGGCGGGCTGAGGGCCTGTGCTGGAGCCGACGGCGGGCTGCGGGCCGGTGCCGGAGCCGCCCGGCTGGGACGGCGGCCGGGGACCGGCGAGCCCGTTCATGTCGGGCAACGTGAGAGACGGGTCGGCCGCGGTGGACGAGGGGTCGGCGGCGGCGCGCTCCTCCTCCAGGGCACGGGCGAACTCCTGCTCGGGGCCCGCGAGGGCGCCCGGGGTGGGCGCGGGCCGCTCGCCGTCCAGCACCGGCATCGGGCCCGTGAACGGCCCGGGAGCCGCCGGAGCGGCGGGGTCCTGCGGCGCCGGCCGGGCGGCCGGGCCCGCGTTCCGGTCCTCCTCGATGATGGCCTTGAAGCCCTGGGTCACCGCGGGGTTGACGGGCTGGAGCTCGGGGTCGTCCGCGTCGGACTTGAGCTCCCCGAGCCACTCCATCGACGGTTCGTCGGAGGCGTCCCGGGTGGCGCGTCCGGAAGCGTGGGGCCGTTGCTCACTCATGCGTTGACCAGTCTCTTGACAATGGAGGTGAAGAAACCGAGCCCGTCTGTGGACGGACCGGTCAGCGACTCCACGGCATGCTCGGGGTGGGGCATGAGCCCGACCACGTTGCCGGCCTCGTTGCAGATGCCGGCGATGTCGTCGAGGGAGCCGTTCGGGTTCAGGTCGACGTAGCGGGCGACGATCCGGCCGGTGTCGGCCAGCTCGATCAGGGTCTCCCGGTCGGCGGTGTAGCGGCCGTCCCGGTTCTTGATCGGGATCACGACCTCCTGGCCCTCGCTGTACTCGCTCGTCCAGGCGGTGCCGGCGTTCTCGATGCGCAGCCGCTGGTCGCGGCAGACGAAGTGCAGGCCCGCGTTCGGGAGCAGCGCCCCCGGCAGGAGGTGCGACTCGCACAGCACCTGGAAGCCGTTGCAGATGCCGAGGACGGGCAGCCCCGCGCCGGCGGCGGCGACCAGTTCGGTCATCAGCGGCGCGAACCGGGCGATCGCCCCGGCGCGCAGGTAGTCCCCGTAGGAGAACCCGCCGGGCAGCACGACGGCGTCGACGCCCTGCAGGTCGTGGTCCCCGTGCCAGAGCGCGACCGGCTCGGCGCCGGACAGCCGGACCGCGCGTGCGGCGTCCTTGTCGTCCAGCGAACCGGGAAAGGTGATGATGCCTACCCGGGCAGCGTCCATCTGTTCTGTTCCTCCGAAATGAGGTGCGGCCGGGACGGTCGGAATCTCCTCCGCCGCTCAACCCCGCTGCGCGTCGCATACCCCCCGCGCGCGTCCTAATCTACCCGGCGTTGTGCATGAGGCGGGCGTCGAGTCGCCGTACCAGTGCCTCGTCGCTCCAGGTCAGCCGCTTCCGCAGGTGAACGACGGTGCCCCGGTCGGGGGACGAGTCGATGTCCAGGTCGTCCACCAGCGCCCGCATGATCTTAATCCCGCGTCCGGACTCGGCCAACGCGTCCCGCTCCTCGGCGGGGGCCGCGCGGAGGCCGCGCCCCCAGTCCGTGATGGTGAGAAGGCACACACCGTCGTCGACGTGCCCGGTCACCTCGTACTCCCCCGACGCGCGCGCGTGCTGGACGACGTTCGTGCACGCCTCGGAGGCGGCGACCAGCACGTCGTCGACGCAGTCCTCGGAGACGCCGAGCCCCCGCAGGGCGTCCCCCACCAGACGCCGTATCACCGGGACGCTCAGCGCCGCGCGCGGCAGCGCGAGCGAGAACCTCATATCCACCCGGACACCTCGTGTCATGGCCCCGGGCTACCCGACCGTGTCCCCCGGCCCCGGAGCGCGCTCGACGACTCGACGGAGCTAACACTTCCCCGGCGGAATACTCCGTAATCGCTATACTCGCGGGTCTTTCCGGGAAATCTCACGGCGCGGCACAACGGTTTGGAACGGACCAACTCCGAAGTGATACCGAACAGTATTCTGCGCCATTTCCGGACGATGCCGGTCAGAGAACGCGAACCTCGTAGTTCTCGATGACCGGATTGGCGAGCAGCGTCTCGGCGATCTTGCCGACCCGCTCCAGGGCCTCCTCGTCCGCGTCGCCCTCCAGCTCGACCTCGAACCGCTTGCCCTGCCGGACCGCGACCACACCGTCGAACCCCATCTGCGGCAGCTTCCTGGCGATCGCCTGGCCCTGCGGGTCGAGGATCTCCGGCTTGAGCATGACGTCCACGACGACACGCGCCACGACCGCCCCCTCCACTGATCTGCGCTTTTCCTTACGATCTGAAGGGTACGGCACCATGGCTCTTCACGAGCCGTCCCACCCCCGGAGCCACCCGATGAACATCGAGGACCTGACCCCCTCGGAGCGCCGCCTGTGGAAGGCGTTCCCGAAGGGCGAATCCATCGACCTGTCGACCGGCGACCCGGCGCTCGACGACATCGGGCAGGCCGACCGCTGGGGTCCCGACCGGGTGGTCAGGGCCGAGGTCCTCGTCGCGCTCCTGGTCGGCGCGGTGGAGCCCGAGCCGGGGCAGGTCGCCGCCGTCCGGCTCGCCGGCGCGCGCATCACCGGCTCGCTGAACCTCGGGCACGCGGAGGTCGCCGTCCCGCTGGCCCTGACCGGCTGCGCGTTCGACGAGGCGCCGCACCTGTACTGGGCGAGCATGAACAGCGTCCACCTGATGCGCTGCCGGCTGCCGGGCCTGGTCGCGTCCGGCACCCGCGTCGACGGCCACCTCTGGCTGGAGGGCAGCCGGATCAACGGCGGCCTGTGGCTGGACGGGGCGAACATCACCGGCATCCTGAACATGTCGGGCGTCCAGCTGACCAACCCGGGCGGGGACGCGCTGCTCGCCGACCGCCTCTCCGTCGAGGCGAACGTCTACTGCGACCAGGGCTTCATCGCCAACGGCGAGGTCCGGCTGCCCGGCGCCCGCATCGGCGGCCAGCTGATCTTCCGGGGCGCGCGGCTGTACAACCCGTCCGGCGTCGCCCTGTACGCCAGCCGCCTGGACGTGGCCGCGAACGTGTTCTGCGACGGCGGTTTCGCCGCCGAGGGCGAGGTCAGGCTCCGCGGCGCCAGCGTCGGCGGCTACCTCTCCTTCGTCGGCGCGAAGCTGTCCGCGCCCCAGCGCACCGCCCTGAACGCCGACGACCTCGCCGTCGAGACCGACGTCTACTGCTCGGACGGCTTCACCGCCGCCGGCGCCGTCAGCTTCTCCGGCGCCCGCGTCACCGGCCAGCTCAGCCTGCGCGACGCCCGCCTGCGCCACGAGACCGGGACGGCCCTCAGCCTGCAGCGCGTCCAGGCCGAGGAGCTCCTCCTGCGCACCGCCGAGCCGATCAAGGGCACCGCCGACCTCTCCTACGCCCGCATCAACCTGCTCCGCGACGACGCCGCCTCCTGGCCGGAGCGCCTCCAGCTCGACGGCCTGCAGTACGAGACGCTCGAACCGCCCCTCACCGCCCGCGAGCGCCTGGCCTGGCTGCGCCGCGACACCGACGGCTACGCCCCGCAGCCCTACGAGCGCCTCGCGCAGACCTACCGCTCCCTCGGCCTGGACGCCGACGGCCGCTCCGTCCTGCTCGCCAAGGCCCGCGACCGCCGCAAGACCCAGGGCCTCCCCCGCAAGATCGTCGGCTGGCTGCAGGACGTCCTGGTGGGCTACGGCTACCGCCCCTTCCGCGCCGCGAGCTGGCTGGTCGGCCTCCTCGCCTTCGGCACGATCGTCTTCTCCATCCACCAGCCGGACGTCCTGGACGAAGGCCACAAACCACACTTCAACGCCTTCTTCTACACCCTCGACCTGCTCCTCCCCATCGGCAGCCTCGGCCAGGAGATCGAGTTCGCCCCCAAGGGCATCTACCAGTGGATCGCGAACTTCATCGTCGCCGCGGGCCTGATCCTCGGCCTCACCGTCGCCGCCGGCGCGACCCGGGCCCTCTCCCGCGAATAAACCCGGGATACACCCCGCCCGAAACACCGCTTCCGCTCCTGCCGCCTCACCTTTCACTACCGTCCACAGGGCGAAAGGAGGCGGGTCATGACCCTGAAGATCGACGCCCGCGCCGTGGACGCCGAACTCCAGGCGATTTCCAGCGCGATGTCCGAGGTGACCCGCCTCATGGGACCGCAGACCTGGCAGGGCGGCTCCGCCGCCGCGTTCACCACCGACCTTCAGGGCCACAACCGGGCGCTCAACCGCATGATGCTGGAGGTGCAGCGCACGGTCGTCCGCTTCAACCAGGTCCCGCTCGTCCTGACCCCGCCGGAGATCCCCCGGGTCACCCCTCCCGCCGGCAAGCCCGGCGTCGCCTCGGTCTCCCCGTCCGCCTTAGAACGCCTGGAAACGGCGCTGACCCGCGCCGCGGCAGACCTCCCCCACCGCGCCAAGATGATCCGCGGCCACCTGGCCCTCGCCCACCCGGACATCCCGAGCACCACGTCCTGCGACAACGCCGCCGCCTGGTGCCGCACCCAGGCCGCCCGCATGCGCACCCGCATCATGTACGCCCTGGCCGAGACAGAGGTGACCGCGACCCCGCTGATCCAAGGCCCGGTGATCGAGATCCCCGACCTGGAACGCTTCGGCTCCAAGGAGATGACCGACCTGGCCCGCCTCCAGGCCCGCACATGGCTGAAGCACACGACCCACCCGGGCTCGGGCACCCCGGCGATCATGTCGGAGATAGCCCGCACCCTCCGCGAGAACAGCAAGAACACCGCCTACCTGGCGACGTTCTTCGCCAACATCCCACCGGGCTCCGCAGGCAAACTCCCCTACCGCCTCCACCAACTGAGCAAAACCAGCGGCCTGACACCCGAAGACAAAAAGACGGTAGGCGACCTGGGCACAGCCCTAGCAGCCCTCTCCCGCAAGAAGGAGACGGAAGGCATAGCCGCGAAGGCCCTGGGCCCCGCCGGCGCAGACATGCCCGGCCAAGCCCTCCTGGTCAAGCTGAGCGCCCCGAACATCAAATGGAGCAGCGCCATCCTGGCAGACCTGGGCAAAGCCGCCCTCCGCTGGCGCCAAAAGCACCCCTCGTATGAGCTGGAAGAGACTGTCTTCTCACAGCACGGTCAATCCCGAATCAATGTCCTCAACCAGCCGGAGGGGGCTTGGTGGACGACGTGGGGTATCGGCGACCCTTACACGCGAGAGGCAGAGCTCAAAACCCTGAAGGAGTACGACCCCAGTCTCAACATCCTCGGCCGTATCTCCCAGCAGAAGGACCTCACTGCGGCCAGAACCCTTGCAGCTGGCCATCTCGATGACGCGTTCACGGTCAAGGACGCGGACAAGGCGAACCCCATGATATGGCTCAGTCGCGGCAACGGAGAAACCTACGCCTCGTTGCTGGTGGCACCGGACTGGCCGGACGGAGGCGCCGTCGCCGGGTCGGTGATCAGGCTCGCCACCACGCCGCAGAAAGGGCACGAGGAAGAAGCGGCAATCAATGCCGGCGAGATCATGAAGACCGTGGCATGGTGGAATGACAAGGGTCGCGAAAAGGTCGATAAGCTCCTCAAGAAAGACAGTCTCCCCGACTGGTGGCCTTGGGGCGACATCCTCCCCCGAACGGATCAGGCACCCAAAGGCACGGGCCACAGCAAGCACTACACCCTCGAACTCGGCCCCGGTCTCACCTCTGGCCTGATGGCGATGACACGCATGTATATCCCGGCGCTAGCCCAAGCCAACCGGACCGCGAGCGGAACCGGGTTGCCCACCAGAGATCCGGTGACGGGACGCACATTCGTCGAGATCGGTGGCGAGGAAGCGCAGCAATTCCTGCGCACCTTCGCGGCGGACGACAAGGCTTGGGCACAGATTGCAGTCGACACTGAGGCGTACCGTCAGCTGCTCTTCGCCTGGGGAATCCGCAACCACAATCTCAACGACGCGATCGTGCGCGCCGGGTACCTGGAAGGCACCCTCATAGCCGCTTACGGGAAGGAACGCATAACTCGCGAAGAACTCACCAAGAAGCAGTACGAAGAGGCGCAGAAGCACCTCGGACTGCTTCGCGACGTCGCCGGGTCGTTTCTGGGCGCCTCCCCGGCCGCCGCGACTCCGGGAGTGACCGATGCCTACGCCATCGGCACCAGCTTGGCGCTGGATCGCGTCTCATACACGGACTTTGATAAGAAGGTCCAGGAGATACAAGGCACGTATTCCACATACTCGGACCAACTCTACAAAGATCTGGCCGTTGGCTTGTACCTGGCCAAGGGTTCCCATACCGGTGACTCAAAGATGAACACTTTGCTTCTGATGGCGCAGATTGCCGGATATCAGCATCCGGAACTCATCAAGGCAGTCGAAAAGTACGACTTCGCGTCGCCGGGATCGCCGGAGAAACGCAGCGGATTCGCCGTCATCGCCGAAGTTCAGAACAACGTCAACCACAACAATGCACCCAGGCAGTAGTGGTCTATCGAGTGTGCGGTACACCGGCTAGCTGACGCGGCGGCCGGACCCGGTACACCCGGCCGCATGTTTGGTCCGCCACGACGAAGTCCCCATTGTTCATTCTGCTCGTGCCGACTGGATCTGACGAAGCGAGGACACCCATCGAGCCATCGAACCCCTCGCACCGCCGGCGTTTCCCGTAGGTCAAGAGCTCCAGCTTCCCGTTCTGGCGCACAAGCCCAGGACGCGGGTCGGGTTCCGCCGCGGACGTTCCTCCTAGCAGGAGCGTTGACCCGTCATCGAGCGGGAGGGCCGCCGACCACTCCGGGAGGCCATGGGACAACATGCGAATCCTGATACCTCGCGCTCGGCCGTCACCGATTTGCAGGAGCCCGGAGCGCGCCAGGATGAGGAGACCGTTGGACCCGACCGCCACCGCACTGGCGGGCCGCAGGTCGGCGCCCTTCGTCAGGTTGCCCAGAACCTCGCCGTACCCGGTCGGATTCCACTCCCTGATCTTGTCTGGACCCGCCACCTCGTAGAGCCGACCGGCGCGCGAGACGATGACCGGCACGCCGTCTCCACGGATTACCAACCTTGAGTCCGCCCAGGTTTCGCGCAGTCCTTCCCGCTTCCGCGCGTCCAGCGGATCCCCGGAGGGATCGAGCACCTCGATCTCGTGTCCCCGCCCAGTGTTAAGCATCTCCGTCTCGGCGAGACTGGTAAGGGACATCTTTGAGAGCCGCACCCCTTTGTAGGACGACATGATCCAGAGCGTCTCGCGAGTGAGACCGAGCTGGTCACCCGGGTTCTTGGGGTGGAACACAGTCAAAGTGCCATCCGGCTCGATCCGCTCAACGGGCTTGTCGCTGCCGCTGACCACACGGAGATAGATCGCTCCGCTGGCGGAGTCCACAGCAAGGCCGCCTTCGGACTGGGCACTCGATCTGATCGCGTACTCACCGTCGCGTGGAGGGTCGTAGTTCTCCGGGGAGCCGGCGATCACGACGACCTGGCCGGGGCGGGTGGGCGCCGGGGTTGGGTTGAAGGACGGGGTTTGGTCGGTGCAGGCGCTCAGGGCCGCCAAGAGGACTACTGGCGGGATGACCCTCGTGTAACGCACCTGTCGATGATGCCAGGCGAGGGCACCCTGTGGGTGCGTTCGGGGAGGGGCTACGGCGCGGTGGGTCGGATTTCGTACAGCCTGCGGCAGGTGGTGTCGGCGGCGACCGTCGCGCCATTGGGGCGGACGGTCAGTCCTACGAGGTTGGCGCCTGGCCGGGGGCTCGTGGGGGTTGTTCGTTCGCCATTGCATGAGCGGGGCCAATGAACTTTGAGACGGCTCACCCGGCCGTCTGGACCCACTCTGATGAGGATGGAGGCGGCCGGCGGGTTCGCCCGTGCCGCGAGTACGAGCGCACCGTCGGCGGTCTTCCCGCCACCCGCCCAGGAGATTCCGAACCCGGGGCGTTCCGGATAGTCGATCGGGGTCCCCTTCGCACGCCCTTGGACGGGGATGGTGACGACCCCGGCGATGGTGAGGACGGTGAGCCCGGTGCCGTCGGCGATCAGGTCGTCCACGTCCCGGGTGAAGACATCGGTCTTGTGTCCCCGTCGGATGAGGTCATTGAAGGTTCCCGCATAACCCGGGGGGCGCCACCGCCGGATCTTGCCCGGTGAAGGGACCTTGAAGAGTTCCCCTGATCGTAAGGCGACCACCGGTATCCCATCGGTCCCGATGGCCACGGCGGATGGGTGATGCTCGCCCGTCAGCCATCTCTCCCGTTCGCGCCGCTGCGTTTTGGCGGACATTGGATCGCCGTGTTCGTCGATCAGTGTCGGGCCGTCCCGCCGGCTCCTCACGAGGAGATCGCGGACTTCCTCGGTTCCGGCCATCGAGTACCTGGTGAGCGAGGGTTCCGGTCCGGTCGCCAGTATCCACAGTTTCCCGGCGCCTACGATCAGCTTGTCCGCGCGGTGCCATTCGACTGGCGTCCCGATGAGGCTCAATCGGCCGTCTGCACTGATCCGGGCGATACGCACTGAGCTGCCGTCCTCGCCGTTTTGCCGGACCGGAAGGTACAGCGTGCCGTCCGGTGCCGCCGCAAGGGTGCCTGCGGGGGCGATCGGCGAGCGCAGTGCCCACTGCCCCGCCATGGCCGGGCCCATCTTCCCGTTGCCAGCGATGGCTACGGCTTGGCCAGGGCTGGGGTGGGGGGCCGGGTTGAAGGACGGGGTGTGGGCTGTGCAAGCGAGCAGGGTCGCCAGGAGGGCTACTGGCGGGATGACCCTCGTGTAACGCACCTGTCGATGATGCCAGGGCGATGCGCGGTTGGGTCAGGCCGCGATGAAGGCCGTCGAGGGCACGGGCTCTGGCTGCTGGTGCAACGACGATGCAGTGCCGTTCAGGGTCGTTGGGAGGCGGAAGCGGTAGATGCGGCCGCAGTTCTTGTCGCTGAGGACATAGTCGCCGTTCGGCATTCGTGCCAGGCCGCCGGGTTCGGCCGATGCCACCGCGGCCAGGGTGCCGTCGAACTGGTCGCACCACTTCGGACCGCCGAACGGGAGCAGTTCCAGACGCCCGTCCGGTCGCACGAGCAATGGCCGCGGCCGTCGCTGGAAAGCGGAGGTTCCGCCGAGGAGGAGGGCTGAGCCGTCCCTGAGGGGTGTCACGGCGGTCCAGGGCGGGAGGCTTCTGGTGGTGGCCGGGAATCGGGCTGCGTTCGCGGTTCCGTCCGCTGGGATGCGTATGAGGCCGCGTGGGCCGAGCACCATCAGGCCACGGTGCCCGTAGGCGACCACGTCCGTGGGATGCAGGTCGTCCTTCCCCGCGACCTTGCGCAGGGCCGCTTCATAGCCTTCGGGCTCCCACGCGCGCAGAGTCGCGTCGCCGGGGACCTCGAAGAGTGCCCCGGTGCTCGCGACGATGATGGGCACACCGTCGCCTCGGATGGTGAATCGTGCACTGTCCCAGGACTTGTTCAGCTGCTTCGGATCGAGGCGGCGGCCGGAAGCGTCCTCGATCTGTACCGCACGTCCTTCGTCGCCGTGTAGAACGCGCTCCTCTTGCAGGTCGGACAACGACATCCTGGAGAGCTGCAACTCTTTGCCGGACGACATGATCCAGAGCGTGCCCGACGAGATGGCGAGTTGGTCGCCGGGATTCTTGACGCGGAGCGTGGTGATGGTGCCGTCGCGTTCGATCCGCTCGATGACCTTTTCCCGGCCGCTGAACACGCGCACGTAAATCGACCCGGTCGCGGGGTCTACCGCCAGTCCGCCGTCGGACTGGGCGCTCGATCTGATCGCGTACTCACCGTCGCGTGGAGGCGCGAAGTTGTCTGGGGAACCGGCGATCACGACGACCTGGCCCGGACGGGTGGGGGCAGGGGTCGGGTTGAAGGACGGGGTTTGGTCGGTGCAGGCGCTCAGGGCCGCCAAGAGGACTACTGGCGGGATGACCCTCGTGTAACGCACCTGTCGATGATGCCAGGCGGGGAGACGGCTCACCCGACCGTCTGGACCCACTCTGATGAGGATGGAGGCGGCTGCCGGTCCTCGCCGGTCGGGCGTGGCGGCAGGGCCTGGCGGTGGCGTGCGCGGCCCATGCCCTGCTCGGCCGGCGTCGCTGGTGCTGTGTGACGTCTCCACGCTGTACTTCGAGACCTACACCGGCGACGGGTTCCGTGAACCGGGGTTCTTCAAGCAACGCCGTCTGGAGCCGCAGATCACCATCGGGCTGCTGGCCGGGCTGTCGTTCATCCTCGGCCGGGATCGATCAGCAGGTCGCCAAGGCCCAACGCGCCGCCGCCGGGCAGGCCCCGGTCAAACGCAAGCGCTTCATCCAGCTCGACGCGCACCTGACCATCGTGTTCGCCGCCCTGGCGGTGTCTCGCTGGATCGAAGAGACCACCGGCTGGTCCATTAAGAAGTTCGTGACCACCGCCGCCGCTATCGCACCGTCCACATCCCGCCGGAGACCCCACCCTCACCGCCGCAAACCCCATCCCGGACGCAATGCTCCGGATGAGTGACATCGGCCCCGTCACTGACGATAGGGATCGCCGGAGAGACGGCTCGGCAGCCGGAACGAGTACACGAGCCCACAGAACTTGTTCAGCAAGATGTAGCTGCCATCACGCGCTTTGGAGACACCGCCAGGGTCGGCGGAGGCGGCATCCGCCATGGTGCCGTCGAACTCGTCGCACTCCTTCTGCGGGCCGAACGACAGCGACTGGAGTTCGCCGTCCGGCGTGACCAGGGTAGGTCGCGGTGTCCCCTGGAGCGGGGAGACCCCGCCCAGAAGAAGGACCGCACCGCCGCTCAAAGGCAACGCGGCCGTCCATGGCGGTGCCTCCCTCACCGAACCGGGGAACCTGACGCCGCGTGCGCCGCCGTTGCCGCCCACGCGGAGAAGCCCCGCCTTGCCCAGGATGATGAAGCCGTGCGCGTCGTCAGCTACAAGATCAGTCGCTTGAAAGCCGTCCGCGCCGCCCAAACCCCGTAGAGCAGCCTCATAGCCCGTTGGTTCCCACCGCTTCAACTCGTCTCGCCCGACGACTTCGAACAACTCTCCGGCCCGAGAGAGCACGATGGGATCCCCATCGCTTTTCAGGGCGAACCGGGATCCCTTCCAGTACTTGCTGAGCCGATCCACCTCTGACCGGGGAAGCGGTTTTCCGTGCCGGTCGAGAATTCTGAACCGAGGGCGGGTCTCCTCGTCCGAGCCGAGCACGTCCGTCGTCCGCAAGCTGGAAAGCGACGTCCGGGACAACTGGAGCCCGGCGTACGAGGCCAGCTGCCAAAGGTGATCGCCCGATACGGCCAATTGCGCGTCGGCCATACCGACCGGGAGCATCGTGATCCGTCCATCGCGCTCAATCCGGGCGATCTGCCGACCACCGTGTCCGGCAACCGGAATGTAAATCCTGCCCGTCTCCTGATCGAGCGTCAGACCGCCGTTGGAGCGAATGTTGACCCGAACCGCGTACTCGCCATCCCGAGGAGACCGACTCGTCTCACGATCCCCGGCGATCACCACGACCTGGCCAGGGCGGGTAGGACGAGGGGTTGGGTTGAAGGACGGGGTTTGGTCGGTGCAGGCGCTCAGGGCCGCCAGGAGGGCTACAGGCGGGATGACCCTGCTGTAACGCACCTGTCGATGATGCCAGGCAAGGGCGGGCGGTGGGGGACGGGTGTCAGGTTTGGGTCGGCGCGTAGTGGAGTTCGGCGGGCTGGGTGGGGGGGTCGGTTGGGTCAGTGGGCGTGGGGTGGGGTAGGGATCACGGTGGCGGGACTTGCATCGCAGGGTGTGATGTCTGCCACGATGGCATTGCGGCTTTTGTCCCTTACCGGGGCCGATGGCCGTTGACATTGGCCGGCTGCGCGGCGATCCCGTGACTCCGGCCCCGAACGAGGAGTGTCATCGATGACGATCGACTCCGTGCGCGGCGCGCCCGACACCCCCGAGCATGCCGAGCCCGAGCTCGTGCAGCTGCTGACCCCCGAGGGGGAACGCGTCGAGCACCCCGACTATCCCCTGGACCTCAGTGCCGAGGAAGTGCGCGATCTGTATCGCGACCTGGTGATCGTGCGGCGGATCGACCTGGAGGCCGTGGCGCTCACCCGGCAGGGCGAGCTGGGCCTGTGGGCTTCGCTGCTGGGCCAGGAGGCCGCCCAGATCGGATCTGGGCGGGCGCTGTCCGAACACGACATGGTCTTCCCGACGTACCGGGAGCATGGCGTCGCCTGGTGCCGGGACGTCGAGCCGCTCAAGCTGCTCGGCCTGTTCCGGGGCGTCAACCACGGCGGCTGGGATCCGGCGGAGCACGGCTTCCACCTGTACACGATCGTGATCGGCAGCCAGACGCTGCACGCGACCGGGTACGCGATGGGCATCCAGCGGGACGGGGTGCTGGGCACGCCGTCGGCCGGGGCCACGATCGCGTACTTCGGGGACGGGGCGACCTCGCAGGGCGACGTGAACGAGTCGTTCGTGTTCGCCTCCGTCTTCAACGCGCCGATCGTGTTCTTCTGCCAGAACAACCAGTACGCCATCTCCGAGCCGCTGGAGAAGCAGACGAGGATCCCGCTCTACAAGCGGGCGCAGGGGTTCGGCTTCCCCGGCCTGCGCGTGGACGGGAACGACGTCTTCGCCTGCCTCGCCGTGACCAGGAAGGCGCTGGAGAACGCCCGGACGGGGCAGGGGCCGACGCTGGTGGAGGCCTACACCTACCGGATGGGCGCCCACACGACGACCGACGACCCCACGCGGTACCGGCTGAAGGCCGAAGAGGAGGCGTGGAAGCTCAAGGACCCGATCGAGCGCGTCAAGGCGTACCTGGTGCGGAACGACCTGGCGGACGCGGGGTTCTTCGAGAAGGTCGAGGACGAGGCCAAGCAGCTGGCGAAGGAGCTGCGCGAGGGCTGCCGGGCGATGCCCGATCCGAAGCCGCTGTCGATGTTCGAGCACGTGTACGCCGAGCGGCATCCGCTGATGACCGAGGAGCAGGAGCAGTTCGCCGCCTACCTGGCGTCGTTCGAGGAGGAGGCGAAATGACCACCCTGACCCTCGGCAAGGCGCTGAACGAGGGCCTGCGCAAGGCCATGGAGAACGACCCGAAGGTCCTCGTGATGGGCGAGGACGTCGGGAAGCTCGGCGGGGTCTTCCGGATCACGGACGGCCTGCAGAAGGACTTCGGGGAGGAGCGGGTCATCGACACCCCGCTCGCCGAGTCCGGGATCATCGGGACGGCGATCGGGCTGGCGCTCCGCGGCTACCGGCCGGTGTGCGAGATCCAGTTCGACGGGTTCGTGTTCCCGGCCGCCGACCAGATCATCACGCAGCTCGCGAAGATGCGGATGCGGTCGCTGGGCGCGCTGTCGCTGCCGGTCGTCGTCCGGATCCCGTGCGGCGGCGGCATCGGCGCGGTGGAGCACCATTCGGAGTCGCCTGAGGCGTACTTCACGCACACCGCCGGGCTGCGCGTGGTGACGTGCTCCAACCCGGTGGACGCGTTCTCGATGATCCAGCAGTCGATCGCGTCCCCCGACCCGGTGATCTTCTTCGAGCCGAAGCGCCGGTACTGGGACAAGGCGGAGGTCGAGGTCGACGGCACGGACTGGACGCCGCTGCACGAGGCGCGGGTCGTCCAGCCGGGCGAGCACGTGACGGTGCTGGCGTACGGGCCGTCGGTGAAGACGTGCCTGGAGGCGGCCGCGGCGGCCGCCTCGGAGGGGCGGTCGCTGGAGGTCATCGACCTGCGGTCGCTCAACCCGCTCGACATCGGCACGGTGACGGAGTCGGTGAACCGGACGGGCCGGTGCGTGGTCGTGCACGAGGCGCCGGTGTTCAGCGGGTTCGGTGCCGAGCTGGCCTCGCGGATCACCGAGCGGTGCTTCTACCGGCTGGAGGCGCCGGTGCTGCGCGTCGGCGGGTTCTCCACCCCGTACCCGCCGTCCCGCGTGGAGGACGACTACCTGCCCGACCTCGACCGCATCCTCGACGCGGTCGACCGGACTTTCGGATGGTGACCATGATCATCGACACGGCCGAGCGGAACCGGTGGTGCCGGTGAGCGAGCCGAGACTGTTCAAGCTGCCGGACGTGGGTGAGGGCCTGACGGAGGCCGAGATCGTCAAGTGGCACGTCCAGCCCGGCGACACCGTCGAGGACGGCCAGACCATCGTCGAGATCGAGACGGCGAAGGCGATCGTGGAGCTGCCGTGCCCGTTCGACGGCGTGGTGGCGGAGCTGCTGGTCGGCGAGGGCGAGACCGTGGACGTCGGGGTGCCGATCATCTCGGTGGACCCGGGCGGCGACGGCGCGGTGGCGACGCCGGTGTCCGAGCCGCCGGCGCAGACGGCCGCGCCGCGCGAGGAGGGCGTGCCGACGGCGAACGAGCCGGGCATCGTCACGCCGGAGGAGCCGCCGAAACGGCAGCCGGTGCTGGTCGGGTACGGGGTCAAGGAGGGGGCGACCAAGCGGCGCCCGCGCAAGGCGGCGAACGGCGCCGCGCAGGCCGTGAAGCCGGCGCAGCCGTCGGTGCGGCCTCCGGCGGCTCCGCCGGTGCAACCGCCCGCGCCTCGTCCGCAGCCTGTGGGCAACGGGCTGCCGCTGGCGAAGCCGCCCGTCCGGAAGATGGCGAAGGACCTCGGCGTCGACCTCGCCACGATCACGGGTTCGGGCCCCATGGGCTCGATCACGCGGGAGGACGTCCTCGCCGCGCAGGCCGCGTCCCAGCAGCCGGCGCCCGTCCAGGCGGGCCCGCGTGAGGAGCGCATCCCGGTCAAGGGTGTGCGCAAGGCCACCGCTGCGGCGATGTCCGGTTCGGCGTTCACCGCTCCGCACGTGACGGAGTTCCTCCAGGTGGACGTCACGCGCACCATGGACACCGTCAAGCGGCTCCGGGAGCTGCCCGAGTTCGAGGGCGTGAAGGTGTCGCCGCTGCTGCTGGTGGCGCGCGCGCTGCTCACGGCCGTCCGGCGGAACCCGATGGTGAACTCCACCTGGGTGGACGGCCCGAACGGCGCGGAGATCGTCGTCAAGCGCTACGTGAACCTGGGCATAGCCGCGGCCACCGACCGCGGCCTCATCGTGCCCAAGGTGAAGGACGCGCAGGACCTCGACCTGCCCGGCCTCGCGCGCGCGCTGAACGCACTGACGGAGAAGGCGCGCGCGGGCAAGGCGACCCCGGCCGACCTGTCCGACGGGACGATCTCCATCACCAACGTCGGCGTGTTCGGCGTGGACAGCGGGACCCCGATCCTGACCCCCGGCGAGGCCGCGATCCTGGCGTTCGGCCAGATCCGGGACATGCCGTGGGTCCACGAGGGCGAACTGGCGATCCGCAAGGTCACCACGCTCGCCCTGTCGTTCGACCACCGCATCGTGGACGGCGAGCTGGGCTCCCGCGTCCTGCGCGACGTCGGCGACATGCTGGAGGACCCCATCCGCATGCTGGCCTGGGGCTGACGCGTTCCAATCCGTGGGGCCGGCGCCGCGCCGGCCCCACGGGCGTTTCAGCGGGGCGGGTTGTCGCCGTCGTACATGCGCTCGTCCCGCCGCGGGCCGGAGCTGGGGCCGGGGCCGCGCTGCCGCGACATCATCAGCAGCTGCAGGGCGAACGTCGCGCCGCCGACAATGATCAGGATGACTCCGACGACGTGGATGTCCACGGGGTCCGTCATCGCGTCCGGCTGGATCGCGAACTTGAGTATCAGTCCGATCGTGATCAGAAACACACTGACGCCGACACCCATTGCGATGACCTCCGCCGGACGATCCAATGCCGTGCTCTTTACCTATCCGTCCGGCTCGTCCGCCACACGTCGCCGCGCCGGGCTACGAGACGGGGACCTTGTCGACTTTTCCGAAGGGGCCGGCGTTGAAGGTCACCGACGTGACGTTGCCGGGCGGGGCGGGCAGGTAGACGAATCCGCGGTCGGGCTTGCCGACGGCGGTCAAAAAGGTGGCGCGACCAGGGTCGACATAGGGGCTGCCGGTGCCGCCCGGCCGTGCGGCGCCGACGCGGACGGCGTGGTAGACGTCCTTGCTGCCCGGTGTCTGGATGGAGAACGACCCGAACACGGCTCCCGGATAGTTGGGGTCCGGGTAGGACGCGTCAGGCGGAGTGGTGCCCGGCCCCTCGTTCACGATGTCGAACACCGCGACGATGTAGGCGCCGTCCCGGTAGAAGGGTTTGACCTCCAGGCGCCTCTTGTCCGCACCGAAGCTCGCAGTGCGGGTCGCGACGGTCTTGCCGTCCTCCGGGCGGAAGGAGGCCGGTGAGGTGTTCCCGCGCGCGCTTGCCTTCACCTGGTAGGAGATCTCGACGCGGTCGTTGCGGGCGGCGTCCTTGGCGACGGGCTCGGCGTCGCCCTTGCCTGTCGCCGTGTAGGTGAAGCCGTCGCCCAGCCGCGACTTCATCTCCTTCATGACGGCGTCGGCCCGCTCCTTGGAGAGCTTCGTGTCGTCGCCGCTGGTGTGGCCTTCCACCGTCAGCGCGCCCGTGGCCTTCGCCTTTATCTGCTGCGACGCCTCGTCCAGGACGGCCTTCGCGCGACTGGACAGCTTCGCCGAGTCACCGTCGAACAGCACGTCGGCGCGCAGGCTGACAGTGCCCTCCGACTGGCTGGACGTCACGACTTTCGTCTCGCCCTCAACGATGTCGTACAGGTCCACGGGATTGGGCCCCGTACTAGAGGAGGGAGACGGCGACGGCGTGACTGGGGTGAACCGCCCGAACGGCTCGGCTCCCACGGACGGCGTCGACGAGGTCGGCGCGGATGACGGCGTCGTGGGGGTGCTGGACGCGCTCGGGCTGGACGACGCCGCGTCCGTCACCGGGATGCCGGTGAACTCGCCGGCCGTCCCGGGCGTGATCGCCGTGACCTTCTGGACGCCCGCCGGGATCGGCGGGTACTCGGCGGCCATCTCCCGCGTCGTGCTGGGCGCGATGTCCGAGCCGCTGGTCGCCCCCGTCGGCTTGTAGAGCTTGCGCCCGACGGGGTCGATCAGCGCGATGCCGGACGGGACGGACTTCGTCGAGGAGTCCATCGACGTCACGCTGTACCGCAGCACCGTCTTGCCCGCCTGCCGCTGCACGCTCTTGACGTCCAGCCTCGCGTGCAAGCCGTCGGCGCCCCCGAACCAGCCCTCTTTGGAGAACGTCCCGCCGCTCTGCGCCGCGGGGCTCGGGATGCCGGCCCCGGCGGTGACGGTCGGCGGGGCGACCTTCTCGGCCTTGCCGCTGTCGGCGCAACCGGCGGCCAGGAGCAGGGCGACAATCGAGACGGCGAGGGGCGAAACGCGCATCGGCCATCCGTCGGGGGGAGCGGGCGAGGGACGCCGCCGATCCTAGTGAACACCACCAACCCCCGCCATACACCCGCCCCCAGCCCGCACCGCCCCGCACACCACCCCCATCAGCCAGCCTGAGAATCGGTGGGGACGGCGGTCGCGCGGACGTGATCCAGGATGTGCTGGATGGACGTCACCTCACTATCGGTGAACAGGTCTTCCGGTCCGCCCGGGGCCAGCCCGGTGAACGGCGGCCTGTAGAGGGCACCGACATCCACAACGCCGTTCTTGGCCAGGAAGCCGATGAGGAGCTGGAGGAAGTCGAGCTGCGCGGCCGAGAGCTTCTTCCCCGCCTGGAACTGGTCGAAAGCGGCGGTCGCGGCCTCGTACTCCAGGCCCGTGATCGAGCGCAGGAACAGGCCGAGGTCGCCGTACTCCTCCCTGACCTGGTCGATGTCGTCGCGGGTGCCGAATCCGGAGGCGATGAAGACGTCCTCGAAATGGTGGATGTCGAGGGTGGTGAGCTGGCGGTTGCGCAGTAGCTTCTGCACGGCGAGTTCGTGTTCGTGGCTGCGCAGGTAGGTGCGGACCTTCGTCTCGAAGCGGGTCCGGTTGGTGCCGAGGGAGACGCCCTTGAGTTCCGCCTCGGTGAGTTCGCCCAGCTCGTCCTGGAAGTCGGTGTAGAGGACGCCCTTCTTCGTCTTCTGGATGAGTTTGGCGAGGCCGCGGATGCGGCGGCGCATCAGTTCCAGCATCGGCAGGGAGACGTCCTGCCACCACTCGTCAAGGGTGAGGTCGGACAGCAGTTCCCGGTGCTTGGCCACGACGGGGTTGTTCAGCGTGGTCGGGTCGAGGAGCGCTTCGGCGATCTCCTGGACCTGGTCGCGCAGCGTGTCGTACGCGGGGTCGCCGTTGAGGACGGCGAGCTGGAGCCGGAGGGCGAGCAGGTCGAACCGTTTGGCCTCCTCGCTGTTCTCGTCCTCGCGGAACTCGGTGGGCAGGCCCGCCAGGTTCTCGGTGATCTCCTCGCGCTTCTCGGCGGTGATCCGCTGCCAGCTAGCGGGGTCCTGGTAGCGCTCGACCTCCGCCAGGCGGCGGCGGACCTCGATGTTCTGCGGATTCATGCCCGAGACCTCCTCTTGGAGGCGGGCGGCGAGATCCCGGCGGAGTCCGGTCTCGGTCTGCGTCCCGTCCGATTCCGGGGACGGCTCCGGGGGAAGGTCCTGCCGATCCAGGCTGTAGAGGAGGTCGGTCCGTTCCCGGAACAGGCGCTCGCTGAGGGACGGCTGGACGCGGCCCTCGGCCGTGGCGATGTCCTGGTTGAAGAATTTGACATTGCGGCACAGGTCGAAGACGAACCCTGACATGCCGGTCATCTCTACACGGTTGCAGCTCTTCTTTGATTCGAGACGCCTTTCGCCCTACAGCCTCGCTAAACCTCGATCCACCGATGGTGTATCGAGGTCGATCTCTCGGTCTTTTCGGGAGGACGGTTGAGTTGTCGGCCGCCCGCGGGCAGGGGTGATCGGCTG
>NZ_JBEORG010000023.1:0-120068 GCF_040302145.1 Spirillospora sp. NPDC127506
GCGGGGGGCGGGGGCGGGGGGGGCCCCGGGGCGGGGCGCGCCCCCGCCCCCCGCCCCCCGCCCCCCCCCCGGCGGGGGGGGGGCGCCCCCCCCCCCCCGCGTCCGGCGCCGGTGCTACTTGCGCAGGCTCGCGGCGCCGTGCCGGGCCGCGGCGTCGGGGTGCCCGATGGCCAGGCCGCTGGACGGGTCGAAGAAGTGCAGCCGGCGGGTGTCGACGGCGAGCTGCACGTTCTGGCCCGGGCGGACGTGCGAGCGGGAGTTGACGCGCGCCGTCCACAGCGCCTTGTTGTCGACCAGCGGGATCGCCATGTCGCCGTCGCCGTCGGCGTCCTCGGCGAGCGCGGCGGTGTCCTTGTGCTCGACCGGCGGGGCGTCGATCGTGAAGATCACGTTGATCTCGCTGCCCAGCTCCTCGGTGACGCTGCTGCGGACCGGCATCGGCGCCCACTCGGGCTTGGCGTGCGCGGCGTCCTCGAAGTCCGACGGGCGCACCCCGAGGATGACCTTGCGGCCGAGGTAGTCCTGCAGGCCGGGCTTCTCGCTGAGCGTCGCGGCCGGCACCGGCAGCGTGTACCCGGCGAAGGAGACCTGCGCGCCGCCGTTGCCGGAGGTCAGGTCGGCGAGCACGAAGTTCATCGCCGGCGAGCCGATGAACCCGGCGACGAACAGGTTGACGGGGTTGTCGAACAGCCGCTGCGGGGTGTCGACCTGCTGGAGCACGCCCTCGCGCAGCACGCACACCCGCGACCCGAGGGTCATCGCCTCGACCTGGTCGTGGGTGACGTACACGGTGGTGACGCCGAGCCGCTCGTGCAGCTGGCTGAGCGAGGCGCGCATGGAGACGCGCAGCTTGGCGTCCAGGTTGGACAGCGGCTCGTCCATCAGGAACGCCTGCGGCTCCCGGACGATCGCGCGGCCCATCGCCACGCGCTGCCGCTGGCCGCCCGACAGCGCGGCGGGCTTGCGGGACAGGTACTGCTCCAGGCCCAGCATCTTGGCCGCCTCGCGGACCTTGGCCTTGATCTCCGACTTCGGCGTGCCGCGCAGCTTGAGGCCGAACGCGAGGTTCTGCTCGACCGTCATGTGCGGGTAGAGGGCGTAGTTCTGGAAGACCATCGCGATGTCGCGGTCCTTGGGCGCGAGGTCGTTGACGACCTGGTCGCCGATGGAGATCTTCCCGGCGCTGATCTCCTCCAGCCCCGCGATCATCCGCAGCGCGGTGGACTTGCCGCAGCCGGACGGGCCGACCAGCACCATGAACTCGCCGTCGCGGATCTCCAGGTCGAGCCCGTCGACGGCCTTTACGCCGCCGCTGTACACCTTGTCGACCCGATCCAGCACGATCTTGGCCATCCGAACCCTCCATGGAAACGTTTCCGTTATCCCCTGCCGAGCAGGGACTTTGTGTCGCTGTGTGGAGTAAACATCATGGAATCGTTTCCATGGGAGCGCTGTGCCGGATAAGATCATCGAAAACGTGCGAAACGGGAGGTCACGGGGTGGCGCAGCGGCGGTCGGCGACGATCAAGGACGTGGCCGCGGCGGCGGGCGTCGGCATCGCCACCGTGTCCCGGGTGTTCTCCGGCGGCTCGGTCAGCGCGGCGACCCGCGAGCGCGTGCTCGCCGCCGCGCGCGAGCTGGACTACCGCCCGAGCGCCCTCGGCCGCGGCCTGAAGCTGCGCCGCAGCGGCGGCATCGGGCTGATCGTCCCCGACGTCACCGACCCGTTCCGCGCCGAGCTGGTCGCGGGCGTGCTCGCCTGCGCCCGCAGCCTCGGCGAGCACGTCATCGTCGACGCCGCGCACGGCGACCCGGCCCGCGAGGCCGAGATCGTCGAGCGGCTCGTCGAGCAGCGGGTGGACGGCATCATCGCGGTGCCCGCCGGGGAGCTGGCCGACTGGCGCGGCGCCGCCCGGGTGTGCTCCAGCGTCGTGTTCGCCGACCGGGTGCTGCCGGGCCTGCCGGAGATCCCGGCGGTGCTCCCCGACGACGCGGGCGGCGTCCGGTCCCTCACCGAGTACCTCGCCGGGCTCGGGCACCGCCGCATCGGCTTCCTCGGCGGCGTCCCCGGCACGCCCGCGGGGGTGCGCGAGCGCGCGTTCCGCGACACCCTCGCCCAGCTCGGCGTCCCGGTGGAGGAGGACCTCGTCGTCGCCGCCCGGCCCGCCCGCGACGCCGCCTACGCCGCCGCGGCCGGGCTGCTGCAGCGCCGCGCCGACGTCACCGCGATCCTCGCCGCCGGGCACCTGCTCGGCGAGGCGGCCGTGCTGGTCGCCCGCGAGCTGGACCTGCGGATCCCCGCCGACGTGTCGGTCGCGATGATGGACGACGTGGCGTGGGCGGAGCTGTGCGACCCGCCGCTCACCGCCGTCGCCCGCTCCGGCCACGACATCGGCTACCGCGCCTGCGAGCTGCTGCTGCGCGAGCCCGCGCGGCGGGGGAGGGGCGGCCCGGTGCTGCTGCCGACCGAGCTGGTCGTGCGCGGCAGCTGCGGCCCGCTGCGCCCGCCGCGCCGGTGAAACCCCCGGATCACCCCCGATCCGTGATCAATGGGGGCGCACGCACCGGCCCCGGCACGCTAGATTTCCCGCGTGGAGGAGATCGATCGTCAGATCCTGGCGCTGCTCGCCGACGACGGGCGGATGAGTTTCACCGACCTGGCCAAGGAGACGGGGCTGTCGGTGTCGGCCGTGCACCAGCGCGTCCGGCGGCTGCAGAAGCGCGGCGTGATCACCGGGTTCGCCGCGCAGCTGGACAGCCGGCAGATCGGGCTGCCGCTGACCGCGTTCGTGTCGATCAAGCCGATCGATCCGGCCGCGCCGGACGACGCGCCCGACCGGCTGGCCCACCTCCAGGCGATCGAGGCGTGCCATTCGGTGGCGGGCGACGAGAGCTACATCCTCAAGGTGCGGGTCGCGTCCCCGAACGAGCTGGAGGACCTGCTGCAGCAGATCCGCGCCGCCGCGAACGTCGCGACCCGCACCACGGTCGTCCTCAGCACCCCCTGGGAGGCGCGCCGCCCGCCCCTCTAGCGCGGGGCGAAGGCGTCCAGGGCCGCCAGCGCGCGGTCCGCGGACGCGCCCGGGTCGGCGTCCGGCCCGGTGATCTCGGGGTCGAAGTTCAGGTCGACGAACGCCTCGGTGACGCCCTGCCCGGCGAGCGCCTCCAGGTCGCCGCGGACCTCCTCGGCCGAGCCGGTGAGCGGGCGCCGCCCCTCCCGGCCGGCGGGGCGGATCCGCACCGCGGCCCGGCACACGAACCGCAGCGCGGACGCGTCCCGGCCGGCCCGCTCGGCGGCGTCCCGCACGACGGCGATCGAGCGGCCGATCTCGGCGGGGTCGGCGCGGCTGGAGCTGACCCACCCGTCCGCGAGCCGCCCGGCGCGCCGCAGCGCCGGCTCGGCCGCGCCGCCCAGCAGGACCGGGAGCGGGGACTGCGCCGGAGGCGGCTCCATCACCACCGGCGGGAAGTCGTAGAACTCGCCGTGGAACTCGGTCGCGCCGCCGCTCCACAGGCCGCGCAGCACCGCCAGGAACTCCTCGGCGCGGGCGCCGCGCCGCTCCATCGGAGCCCCGGCCGCGGCGAACTCCTCGCGCATCCAGCCGAGCCCGAGCCCGAGGTCGAGCCGCCCGCCGCTGACCCGGTCGAGGGTGGCGGCCTGCTTGGCGAGGACCGCCGGCGCGTAGAACGGCAGGTTGACGACGGCGACGCCGAGCCGCACCCGCCGGGTCCGCCCGGCGAGGTAGGCGAGCGTGACCAGCGGATCGGGGACCGCGCGGTAGGCCGTGCCGTCCGAGCCGGCGGGGTTGAGGACGCGCTGCAGCGTCCACACCGAGTGGTAGCCGAGCTCCTCGGCCCGTTCGGCGATCAGCGCCTGGTGGTCCGGCGTGGCCCAGGCCCCCGCCACCGGAACCGCGAACCCGATCAGCACGGCCGCTCCCTCCCGCCTGCACCTTACTTTGTCAAGGCGCGAGCCCGTGTGCATACCCCGCGCGCCGCCGGAGACCTTACCCCGCGCGGGGTAGCGCCGGCGCCGGCGGCGTGCGCGGCGTCGTTGATCCGGATGCGGCTCGGCGGGTGCGTCCCGGGAGCGACGCGGTGGAGGGCTCAGGCGTGGGGGCTCGGGGGCGGGGGCTCAGGGCGCGGCGGCGATGAAGCAGGAGTTGCCGAAGCCGACCTCGTCGCCGGGCCGCAGCCGGGCCGGGCCGGTCAGCCGCCACCCGTTCACCCGGGTGCCGTTCATCGACCCGAGGTCGGAGATCATCCAGCCGTCGCCGGACCGGTAGATCTCGGCGTGGAACCGCGAGACCGTCAGGTCGGTGAGGATGAACTGGCAGGCCGGGGCGCGGCCGACGACGATCCGCTTCAGGTCGGCCGGCGGCAGCATGAACCGGGGCAGCCGGGGCGCCCGCCAGGCCGCCTCGATCCGCGCCGTCACCTGCGACACCGAGGAGACCAGCCCGGTCAGCCGGTCGATCATCCGGTTCTGCGGGGGCAGGTCGCGCACGATGCCGGCCAGCTCCGCCTGGCTGCGCGCCCGCAGGACCTGGTCGACACGGCGCTCGAACGTGTCGTTCGACATCCGGCCCTCGGCCACGCGGTCGCTCAGGACGCGCAGGGCCCGGTCCCGTTCCGTGTCGGACGCTCTCACCGGGAATGAGGGCTGACCGTCCATGGCTGTGAGTATCCAGTCCCCATCGTCGGCTGTCCAGAAAGGGCCGTC
The DNA here is from genome assembly GCF_040302145.1 of Spirillospora sp. NPDC127506. Taxonomy (NCBI): domain Bacteria; kingdom Bacillati; phylum Actinomycetota; class Actinomycetes; order Streptosporangiales; family Thermomonosporaceae; genus Spirillospora; species Spirillospora sp. NPDC127506. Next base: position 4,724 of record NZ_JBEORG010000023.1, read on the forward strand.
GGCCCGAGGAGGCGGGTGATCGCCCTCACCCGCCCCCCACCTGTTCGATGGGTCGTCCGCCGGAAAAGTTCGCGGCGGGCGGCGCCGTCCGGGCCGGCCGCGCGCGGGGTCAGCGCGACAGCAGGTCGCGCGCGATGTGCGTCACCTGGATCTCGTCGGTGCCCGCGTAGATCTGGAACGACTTGGCGTCGCGGGCGAGCTGCTCGACGCGGTACTCGCTCATGTAGCCGTTGCCGCCGAACAGCTGCACGGCCTCCTGCGCGACCTCGCTGGCGGCCTGCGCGGCGTACAGCTTCATCGCCGACGCCTCGGCGAGCGTCATCGCGCGTCCGGCCCGCTGCATCTCGATGTGCCGGAACACCAGGTTCTGGACGTTGAGCCGCGCGACCTCCATCTTGGCCAGCTTCAGCTGGATGAGCTGGAAGTCGCCGATCCGCTGCCCCCACAGCTCCCGGGTCTTGGCGTACTCGACCGACAGCCGCAGGCACTCCTCGATGACGCCGAGCGCCATCGCGGCGACACCGGCCCGCTCGGTGACGAAGTTCTGCTTCGCCGACTCCTTGCCGCCCTGCGAGCCGGACGCCAGGAGGCGGTCGGCGCCGGCGCGGACGTCGGTGAGGAACAGCTCGCCGGTGGGGGAGGAGTGCAGGCCCATCTTGCGCAGCGGCTTGCTCTGCTCCAGCCCCTCCATGCCCCGGTCGAGGACGAACGTGAGGATCTCGCGGTCGCGCGGGTCGCGCCCGTCGTCGAGCTTGCAGTAGAACACGATGATGTCGGCGTAGGGGCCGTTGGTGATGAAGGTCTTGCTGCCGTTGATGACGTACTCGTCGCCGACCTTCCTCGCGGTGGCCTGCATGCCGCCGAACGCGTCCGACCCGGAGTTCGGCTCGGTGATGGCCCAGGCGCCGACCTTCTCCATGGTCAGCAGCGGCAGCGCCCAGCGCTCCTTCTGCTCGGGGGTGCCCCGCTTCATGATCGTCCCGGCGGCGAGGCCGAGCCCGACGCCCATCGCCGACACCAGGCCGGGCGCGACCTTGCACAGCTCGATGACCGGGATCATGGCCATCGCCGCGTTCCCGCCGCCCTGCCGTTCCGCGCCGTCCCCCTCCTGCCCGGCGGGCGCGCCCTCCTTCTCGCGGGCGATCCGGGCGTGGAAGGACGAGCGGGCCATCTCGTCCATCCCGAACGTCTTGTAGAGGCCGCGGAGCAGGTCGTACGGCGGCAGCTCGCCCGATTCCAGGGCGTCCAGGTTGGGCCGGACCTCGGCGTCGATCCAGCCGCGCACCGCGTCCCGGATCATCAGGTCTTCCTCGGACCACTCGATCATGCTCTGCCCCGCCCCTTCGAACTCCTGCCGGTTGCAGGGCCCATCCAAGCAGATCGCGCAAGCGAGCGCTTATTCGGGCGGGAGGCTCCGTCCGGGGCGGGCGGAGGGGCTAGCCGAGGGACACCACGTCCGCGAGGACGCCCCCGTCCGCGGTGAGGCGTGCGGGGGAGGGGCTGTCGTAGACGACCAGCAGGCGGGTGCCGGGCTCGTCCAGCACCGCGATGCCCTCGGCGTGGTCGTCGCCGTCGCCGTAGGGCAGGACGCCCAGCGTCTCCAGCTCCTCGGCGGTCACGATCTCGGCGGCGTCGGCCTTCGCCGCGCCGCGCCACCGCACGACCCGCACCGGGCCGTCCAGGTCCATGCTCGGGCCGGTGAGCACGAGCAGGTCGTCGCCGTGCGGGCACAGGTCGCGGATGCCGAGGCCGCCGAGGTCCAGGAAGTGGGTGCGGTAGAGGTCCTTGCCGCCGCCGACGGGCAGCAGCCGCAGCCGCCCCGGGTCTTCAGGGTCGGTGCCGGGGCGGACCTCCACCAGCACCGCCCAGCCGCGCAGCACCGGCCCGCGCAGCCCGATGTAGAGGCGGTCGCCGTGCGCGGCGATGCCCTCGATGTCGATGCCGTTGTCCTTGCTCGGGATGGACAGGAACGGCGCGAGGTGCGGGTCGTCCTCCAGCAGGTCGGTGAGGGAGTCCTTGTCCAGGCCGAGGACCGCGGCGGTGCGGCCGCCGTCCTCGCGGACGACGGCGGGCAGCCCGTCCTCGCCGGTGACCAGGGGGAGCCGCACGAGGATGAAGCGGTTGTCCTCGCGGACGACGGTGGCCAGCCGCTTGCGGGCCTTCGCCGGGCTCTGGCCCGGCTTGATCTTCTTGCGCTTGAGGCTGTGCGAGCCGATCGCCCACAGCCAGCCGTTGGCCCGCGCCAGGCCCTCGATGTCGGCCTCCTCGCCGGGGCCGGCGGGCAGCCGCACGAGGTCGGCGAGCGCGACCGTGGCCTGCGCGTCGTAGCCGGTCACGCGCCCGTCGCCGTCGAGCACGGCGGTGAGCCGCTCGATCGTGGCCGTCTCGTCGCCCGCGACCCACAGGCAGCGGCCGTCCTGGCGCACGGCGGACAGGTTGGTGTGCGTCTCGGCTTCCCGGCTCTCCAGCCCGAAGCGCAGCTCGACTCGGCGTTCCACGATCATTGCGACATATTCCCATATCCGGTGCGCCCGTTCGGCCGCCGCAGGGGGCCTGAACTGGCCTTCACCGGTCCCAGCGGACGTCCAGGCGCGGCGGCTTGCGGAACACCAGGCCGTGCGGGCGGGCCGGGCGGCCGGGGTCGAGCCGCAGCCCGGGGAGCCGGTCGAGCAGCGCGGTGAGCGCGGTGCGCGTCTCCAGCCGGGCCAGGTGGGAGCCGAAGCAGAAGTGCGGGCCGTGCGCGAACGCCAGGTGCTCGGCGGCGTTGTGCCGCCGCACGTCGAAGCGGTCCGGGCCGGGGAAGACCGCCGGGTCGCGGTTGGCGCCCGCGATCGACACCCGCACCAGGTCGCCGGCGCGGATCCGCGCCTCGCCGAGGACGACGTCGCGGGTGGCGTACCGGTCCACGACCGACGCGGAGGGCTCCAGCCGCAGCGACTCCTCGATCGCCGCGGGGAGCAGGTCCCGGTCGTCCAGGACGAGCCGCAGCTGGTCGGGGTGCCCGAGCAGGTGCAGCGCGGCGTTGGCGATCATGCCCTCGGTGGTGTCGATGCCGCCGAACATCAGGATCGCGGAATCGGCGACGACCTCCGCGGTGGTGAGGCCCGCCGCGGCGTCCCCGGCGGCCTCGGCCAGCAGCGACCCGGGCCGGGACGCGGTGATCGCCTCCTCGACCGCCGCGGTGAGCGACCGGTACGCCCCGGCCGCCGCGGCGGGGGCGGCGCCGCCGGCGGTGATGGCGGAGACCGCCTCGACGAACGCGCCGTACCAGGACCGGACGGTCGCGGCGTCGACGCCCTCCAGGCCCAGCGCCTCGGCGACGACCGCGACGGCCAGCGGCCCGGCCAGTTCGCCGCGCAGCTCCGCCCGGCCGGCGGGCGCGAGGCCGTCCACCAGCCGGGCGGCCTCCGCCTCGACGAACGCGGTGAACCGCTCGCGGGTCCGCGCCGGGCGGAACGGGCGCGCGAACGGGTCGCGGTGCCGGGTGTGGGCGGGGCCGTCCAGCGACAGCATGCTCGGCCCGACGACCTGGGCGGTGGAGAAGCGCGGATCGTCCACGGTGAAGGCGTCCGCGTCGCGCAGCACCCGCAGCGCCAGGTCGCGGGAGGTGACCAGCCAGCCGCCCAGCGCGGGGACCAGGGCGGCCGGGGCGCGCTCCCGCAGCCGGGCCAGGTGCGGGTGCGGATCGTCCGCCAGGTCGGCGGCGGTCAGGTCGGCGGTCGGCTCGGTCGTCATCGGGTCGAGGATAGGCCGCCGCCTTACTGATCTACAACGTAAAGGCGCCGGGCCGGTCGTCCGTCACGCGGCCTCGACCCGCTCCCGCCACCACTCGCGGCCCTCTTCCGGCAGCGTGTAGATCGGGTCGTGGTACTCGTACCGCCGGGTCAGCGCGTCCGGGTCGGACAGCTCCAGCCCGGTGCGGTAGTTCTTCGTCCAGTAGGAGATGCCGCGCTCGCGGTCGTACTCGGCGAGCTGGTGCACCCAGCGCTTGCCGACGTAGGGGACGTCGCAGACGATGCGCGGGGTGGCGAAGCCGGGCAGGTAGCCCATGATCGCGTGCTGCAGTTCCTGCGCCTCCCAGACCGCGAGCCGCCAGTGCTCGCTGTTCGGGATCATGTCGCACATGTACAGGTAGTACGGCATGATCCCGGCCTCGTCGAGGAGCGCGAACGACAGGTCGAGCAGCGCGTCCGGGGTGTCGTTGACGCCGCGCAGCAGCACGCCCTGGTTGCGGACGTCGCGGATGCCGGTGTCGAGCATCGCGCGGGCGGCCTTGGCGACCAGCGGCGTCACCGACTGGGCGGCGTTGACGTGGGTGTGGATCGCGATCTGCACGCCGCGCCCGTGCGCCTTGGCGGCGAGGCGCTCCATGCCGGCCCGCACGTCGTCCTGCAGCCAGTGCTGCGGCAGGCCCATGAGCGCCTTGCTGGCCAGCCGGATGTCGCGGATGTTGTCGATGTCCAATAGCGCGTCGACGAACGACTCCAGCCGCGCCCACGGCATGTTGGCGACGTCGCCGCCGGAGACGACCACGTCGCGGACGCCGGGGGTGCGGCGCAGGTAGTCCAGCATGGCGCCGAGCCGGTCCGGCGGCTTGATGGTGAACTTGTGCTTGTCGACGTTCGGGGTGGAGTTGCCGACCAGGTCCATACGGGTGCAGTGGCCGCAGTACTGCGGGCAGGTCGGCAGGATCTCGGCCAGCACCTTGGTGGGGTAGCGGTGGGTGAGGCCCTCGACGGCCCACATCTCGGCCTCGTGCAGGGAGTCGCGGGAGGCGTGCGGGTGGGACGGCCAGTCGGTGCGCCGGTCGCTGAACACCGGCAGCATGTAGCGGCGCACGGGGTCGGCGTAGAAGGCGGCCGTGGACGAGGAGTCCATCGTGTTGAGCATCTGCGGCGGCAGGAGCATCGACATCGTGGCGCGCTCGGCCTGGTCGCGCTCCAGGTCGGCGTAGAACGACTCGTCCAGCCGGTCGCCCATGACCTGGCGGAGCTGCCGCAGGTTCTTCACGCAGTGCGCGCGCTGCCACTGCGCCGACTCCCATTCCTCCCGCGTGACGTCGCGCCATCCCGGCAGGCGCCGCCAGTCGGGCTCCTCCAGGGGCCGTCGCCGGTAGGCGTACGGCTGGCGTGCGGTCTCGTCGGACGCTCCGCCGGGTAGGGCCGCGTCCGGGTGCAGGGCAGTGGTCATCATCGACCGCCTCCTAGCCTCACATTGATCGCGCAAAACTCTTGTGTGAGCCCGACGTTACGGGAAGACTTTCGATGAAACTAGTGGTGCCCTGTACATCTTGCGCTACACCATCTGTTTTCGGAAGAGAGGCGGGACGGCGATGACCGACGGGCGGACGGCTCCGGGCACGGGGACGGCGGTGGGCCTGCACCGGGTGCTGGAGCCCGCGGGCGTGCTGCCGCAGGCCGCGCGGCGGCTCGACACCGACCCGCGGATCCGGCCCGACGAGGTCCGCATCGCCGTCGAGCGCCTCAACCTGGACGCCGCGTCCTACCGGCAGCTGCACACCGCGCACGGCGGCGACCCGGACGCGATCCGCGCCGAGGTGCTGCGGATCATCGGGGAGCGCGGCAAGATGCACAACCCGGTGACCGGGTCGGGCGGCATGCTCGTCGGCGTCGTCGAGGAGGCGGGGCCGGAGTCTCCGCTCGGGCTGAAGCCGGGCGACCGCGTCGCCACGCTGGTCTCGCTGACCCTCACCCCGCTGGCGGTCAGCGACGGGCTGGCCGGCTGGGACGGGCTGTCGGAGCAGGTCCCGGCGCGCGGCCACGCGATCTTGTTCGCCCGGTCCATCGCCGCCGTCCTGCCGGACGACATGCCGGTGCCGCTCGCCCTCGCCGTCATGGACGTGTGCGGCGCGCCCGCCCTCACCGCACGGGTCGTCGCCGCGCGGCCGGCCCCGTCGGTCGCGGTGCTGGGCGCCGCCGGCAAGTCCGGGTGCCTGTCGCTGGCCGCCGCGCGCCGCGCCGGGGCGTCCCGCGTGATCGGGCTCGTCCCGACCGCCGAGGAGGAGGAGCGGCTCACCGCGTCCGGGCTCGCCGACGCGGTCGTCCGCGCCGACGCCCGCGACCCGGTGGCCGTCGCCGCCGCGATCGGCGAGCCGGTGGACGTCACCGTCGTGTGCGTGGACGTGCCCGGCTGCGAGCACGGCGCGATCCTCGCCACCGCCGCCGGCGGCACCGTCGTGTTCTTCTCGATGGCGACGTCGTTCCCGGCGGCCGCGCTCGGCGCCGAGGGCCTCGCGGCGGACGTCACGATGCTCATCGGGAACGGCTACGTCCCCGGGCACGCCGAGGCCGCGCTCGACCTGGTGCGGACGGAACCGGCCGTGCGCGCGCTGTTCACCTCCCGGACCGGGCCGGTTTCGGCAGAATGACCGGGAACGCCCCGGCAGCGGCGGGGATCACCCGATCATCGAGGGAGACAGAATGGCGAGCATCACCGAGGAACTGCGCGGCCGGGACCCCAAGGAGCGCCGGGCGCAGATCGTCGACGTCCTGGTCGACGCCTTCTCGGACCTGATGGAGCGCAGCCCCGCCGAGTTCCGCCGCCGCTTCCGCAAGATGGCCTCCGACCCGTTCGCGTTCTACCGGGGCAGCGCCTGCCTGTTCTACGCCGACATCGTCCACGACGCCGACCCGTGGGCCGACGAGCGCACGTCCCGCGTGTGGATCCAGGGCGACCTGCACGCGCAGAACTTCGGCACCTACATGAACGACGACGGCGTGTTCGTCTTCGACGTCAACGACTACGACGAGGCCTATGTCGGCCACTTCACCTGGGACGTCAAGCGGTTCGTGGCGAGCCTGGCGCTGCTGGCCTGGCAGAAGGCGATCTCCGACGCCGACATCCGCCGGCTCATCGAGACCTACGTGCGCGCCTACGTCGACCAGGTCCGGCACTTCGCCGCGCACGAGGGCGACGAGAAGTTCGCGCTGACCCTGGACACCACCGACGGGTACGTCCGGGACGTGCTCGTCGCCGCGATGGGCGGCACCCGCATCGGGCTGCTGGAGGGCATGACGGTCGTGGACGGCCCCGACCGCCGCTTCCGCGACCGTCCCGGCGTCCGCCGCCTGGGGGAGGCGGAGCGCGCCAAGGTCGAGGCCGCCTACCAGGAGTACCTGACGACGATCCCGGCCGAGAAGCGGTTCGGCAGCCTCACCTACCAGGTGAAGGACGTCGTGGGCGCGTCCGGGTTCGGCATCGGCTCGGCCGGGCTGTCGGCCTACAACATCCTGGTCGAGGGCAGCACCCAGGCGCTGGAGAACGACGTCATCCTGTCGATGAAGCAGGGCAACGTCGCCGCGCCCAGCCGCGTCGTCGACGACCCCCGCATCCGCGAGTACTTCCAGCACCACGGCCACCGCACCGCGGTGTCCCGCCGCGCGCTGCAGGCCAACAGCGACCCGTGGCTCGGCCACACGCAGATCGACGGCGTCGGGTACGTCGTCCAGGAGCTGTCCCCCTACGAGGAGGACCTGGACTGGGGCGGCCTCACCGAGCCGGAGGACATGCTGTCGGTCCTGGACGACCTGGGCCGCGCCACCGCGAAGGTGCACTGCGTGTCCGACACCGACTCCGACCACACCCTGGTCGGCTTCCAGGTCGAGGACGCCATCCACGCCGCGATCGGCCCGGACGAGTCGGCGTTCGTCGAGGCGATGGTCGCGTTCGGCACCGAGTACGCCGCGATCGTCCGCAACGACCACGCGCTCTTCGTGGACGCCTTCCGCAACCACGAGATCCCCGGCCTGTAGGCCCGCTCACACGGCCCGGGTCACCCCGCGGGGCGGAGCAGGAGGAGGGCTATGTCGTCGTGGCCCTGCTGGTCGGACAGCAGGGCCAGGACGCCGTCGGCGGTGTCCTCCAGCGTGGCGGACCGCGAGGCGACCAGGGCGGACGCCAGCCGCGCGATGCCCTCGTCGACGTTGCGCATGCGGCTCTCGACCAGGCCGTCGGTGTAGAAGGCGAGGGTGGCGCCGGGCGGGATCTCGGCCGCCGCCTGCTCGTATTCGGGCGGGTGCGCGGGGTCGGACACCCCGAGCGGCAGGCCGTGCGGGAGCGCGAAGCGCTGCGCCGTCCCGTCGGGGAGGGCCAGCAGCGGCGGCGGGTGCCCGGCGCACGCCAGCTCGCAGCGCAGCGTCGCCGGGTCGCAGACCATGCACAGGCAGGTCGCGAACTGGGCCGCGTCCAGGCCCTGGGCGATGGAGTCGAGCCGCCGCAGCACCTCGGCGGGCGGGAACTCGCAGCTGGCCAGGGTGTGCGCGGCGACCCGCAGCTGGCCCATCGCGGCGGCGGCGGTGACGCCGTGCCCGACCGAGTCGCCGATGACGACCGCGACCTTGTCCGCGGGCAGCGGCACCACGTCGTACCAGTCGCCGCCGACGCCGCTGGCGGCCGGCAGGTAGCGGTGCGCGATCTCCAGGCCGGGCGGGGCGGCGACCCCGGCGGGCAGCAGCCCGGCCTTCAGCGCGGTCGCGGTGCGGTGCTCGCGCCGGTACAGGCAGGCGTTGTCGACGCAGGTGGCGGCGCGCGCGGCGAGCTCGGACGCCAGCGCCGTGTCGGCGGCGGTGAACGGCAGCCGGCCGCGCTTGCGGCTGAACACCGCGAAGCCGAGCGACCGGCCGCGCGCCACCAGCGGCACCGCCAGCAGCGACACGTGGTCGAGCAGCCCGTCGATGACGCGGCCGGTCTGCCGCGCCATCGTGTCCTGGATGGCGTCGCCGCCGAACTCGATCATGGCGCCGGTGGTGAGGCAGCGGGCGTAGGGGGTGGACGGCGGGTAGACGATGACCTCGTTGACGGGGAACTCGCGGGACCACTCGCGCGGGTCGTCCTCGGCGAACGCGACCGCGAGGCGCCGCACGACCGCGGAGCCGTCGGCCTCCGCGGCGGGCTGGTCGTCGTCGGCGAGGAGCCGCTCCAGGACGTAGATGGCGCCCGCGTCGGCGAACCGCGGGACGGTGACGGCGACGATCTCGCGGGCGGTGAGGTGCAGGTCGAGGGTGGAGCCGATGCGGCGGCCCGCCTCGTTCAGCAGCTCCAGGCCGCCGGCCCACGGCGGCGACACGGTCAGCGCGACGAGGGTGCCGCCGTCGGCGTGGGCGATCGCCTCGCACGAGACGGACAGCCCGTCGTCCGACAGCGGCAGCACCCCGCTCCAGGGGTGGCCGGACACGGCCGCCTTCAGCGCCGACGCCAGGTGCCCGGCGGCGTGGGGCCGGCCGAGCAGCTCGGGCAGGAGAGCGCCGGCCGCGGCGGCCGCGTCGTGGCCGAACAGGCGCGCGGCGCCCTCGCTCCATCCGGTGATCCTGCCGTCCGGGTCGAGCAGGACGGTCACCGGTCCCGGCCGGGCGGGTCGATCGGACATCGGTCTTCACTGTCCCGTTCGCAGGGGCTTTCCGGCGCGGCCGCGTTACGCTGATTGCGCTCCGCGGACGGCACGCCTCGGTCACAAGGGAGACGATGCATGGACTCCGAGTGGATCCCACCCGAAGTCGACAGTCAACGACCAAGCGTCGCACGGGTGTACGACTATCTGCTCGGCGGAGCCCACAATTTCGCCTCCGATCGTGATCTCGCGACGGGGCTGCTGCGGGTCGAGCCGCAGGCGCGGGAGCTGGCGCAGGCGAACCGGGCGTTCCTGCGCCGCGCGGTCCGCACGCTGGCCGGGGCGGGCATCGCCCAGTTCGTCGACATCGGGTCGGGCATCCCGACGCAGGGCAACGTGCACGAGGTCGCGCAGGGCGTGAACCCGGACGCGCGGGTCGTGTACGTCGACAACGACGACGTCGCCGTCGCGCACAGCCGCACCATCCTGGCGGGCGACGACCGGACCGCCGTCCTGCAGGCCGACATGCGGCGCCCGGCCGACATCCTGTCCGCGCCGGAGCTGAAGAGCCTGGTCGACCTGTCCGAGCCGGTGGCGTTCCTGCTGGTGGCGGCGCTGCACCTGGTGAAGCCCGAGGAGGACCCGGAGGGCATCGTCGCGGCGCTCCGCGACGCCGCCGCGCCCGGCAGCCACCTGGTGATCTCCCATCTGACCCACGAGGCGCAGCCGGGCAAGACCGCCGCGATCGGGAAGCTGTACGACCGGGCCACCTCCCCGGCGGTGTCCCGGTCGCACGCGGAGATCCTGCGTTTCTTCGACGGCTGGGAGCTGCTCGACCCCGGTCTGGTGTACGTGCCGCTGTGGCGCCCGGACGAGGGCGACGCCGTGGACGACCCCGAACGCTTCCTCGTGTTCGGCGGAGTCGCCCGCCTCACCTGACCCGCCGCCTCCCCCGCCCGCCCACTCGCCCGCCCCGCACCCCGCTCGGCCTGCGCCTCGCCTGGTCGGCCGCTTGCCCGACTGGTGCCTCGCCGCATCGGCGGCTCGCCTGGTCGGGTGCCCGCCCGACCGGGCGTGCGGCGGGCGGGTGCTCGGTGGGCGGGTGCGGTGGTCAGCGGGCGAAGGCGATGGCGGTGCCGGCGCTGACGACGACCGCGATCACGACGAGGACCAGCGAGGTGCTCAGCGGGTTGCGTCGCCGCTGCGGTGTCTGGACCGCGCGCGGCGCCGTGTGCGCGGGCTCCGGCGTCGTCTGCTCCGGCGTCGTCCGCTCCGGCGGCGAGGGCCGCGCGGGCGAGGGCCGCGGCGGCGGGGGCTGCACGCGCGACGGCTCGGGCGGGCGCGTCCGCGGGGGCGGCGGCAGCACGGGCGCCGCCGCGGGCCGCGGGCGCCGCGGGGGCGGCGCGGCCGGGACGGTCTCGGCCGGGACGGCCTCGGCCGGCGGCTCGGGGGCCTCGGCCGGGGGCGGCTGCTCCGCGGGCGGGGGAGGCTCCGGCGGCGGCGGTTCCGGCGTGCCGGGCGGCGGGGGCTCGGCGCAGCCGTCGGCGCCGGCGCCGGGCCCGATCCGGATGTCGACGCACACGGTGACGCCGGGCGGCGGGATGGGGGCCGCGAGCGCGCCCGCCGGGAGGGCGAGGGCGCCCGCGACCGCGGCGGGCAGGGCGGGTACGGCGAGGCGGGCGCGCACGCTCACCCACCTCCCGAGATGTGCTGCAGCTGGGCCTGCAGGCTCGTGTAGGCGTCCGGGCGGACGGCCAGGGCGCCGGTGAACACGTGCGAGATGTCGACGGTGAGGTAGGTGCCGGCCGCGAGCAGCGCGGCCATCATCGACAGCGGGACCAGGGTCGCGCCGCGCGGCCGGGCCCCGGACGTGAACGGCAGCAGCAGGACGGCGAGGCCGGTGAGGACGGTGACGGCGAGCAGCCCCGGCGGCGGGGTCGTGCGGGCGTCCATGGCGCGCTGCTCGCGGGCGGCGGATATCTCGGCGAGGTGGTCGAGCACGGCGGTGCGGGCGTCCTTCAGTTCGTCGGTGCCGGCGTTGACGGCGATGACGTCGCGGCGCAGGCCGTCCAGCTCGTCCCGGCCGCGGGTGCTGAGGCGGCCGTGCTCCATGAGCCGCCACTCGGGGCCGCGGACCAGGGCGACGTACCGGGTCAGGCCCGCCTGGACGTGCCGCGCGTCGGGCGGCGGCAGCCGGCTCGCGGCCCAGTACGCCTCGGAGATCGCGTGGCTCTCGGCGTAGGTGTTGGAGCGGGCCGCGTCGATCGTCGTCCACGGCACGACGATGGCGATGGCGAACGCCAGCAGGAACAGCGCCGACAGCATCGCCCCGCTGTGCGCGGTGGTCGGGCCGTCGGGGTCGGGGTCGTCCACGCCCCTCCAGCGCCGGACGAGCCGGCTCGCCAGCAGTACCACGCCGATCGCGCAGGCCGCGGCCGCACAGTAAACGATCATGCCCCTCCCGGCATCGGGCCGTCATCACTTCGGGTGAGTGTATTTTCACGGACCGTTGCTACCGGCGGGTTTCGCGATGACCGTCACCTGGAGGTGACGTGACCGCCCGGCCAGGGAAGGTGATCGGTGTGGGGGAGGAAGGACGGGGAGTTCTGCTGCCAGTTCTTGTGAAATACGGTGTTCATGCCGGAAGATCTCCCGTAGAGAACCCGGTGTGAAGGACGATTGTTCGGGCCGGCCCGGCAGGGGCGGCGGTGTGAGGGGAGACGGCAATGGCGCCGCAGGGAAAGCTGGACCTCGACCCGGAGGTGGTGCGGACCGCCCGGCGGCTCGCCGCCCGGGCCGCGGAACCGATCATCGGCATGGCCCGCTCCCACACGACCGTGTCGGTCGAGCGGGCGCTGCTGCGCCTGGCGGGCCTCACCGGCGCCGACGACGGGGGGCGCCCGTGGGTCAACCACCTCGCCGACGCCGTCCGCGACCAGGTCGGCCTGGAGCACGGCCTCGCCCTGCCCGTCTGGGACGCCCTGCTGAACGGCCCGTACGCCGATCTGGGCGACCTGGCGCAGGCCGCCGCGCGGGGGCGGGTCTCGTTCCGGCTGCCGTCCGGCGCCGAGGCCGGCCGCGCCCGCGAGGCCGCCCGCGAGGCCGCGCGCGGCGGCATCGCCCGCATCGACCGCCGCCGCGCCGAACGCGACCGGCTGCTGGCCGAGCTGCCGGCCCCGGACACCGCCGACCCGCCGCGCCCGCTGGTGTACCTGATCGTGGCGACCGGCGACATCTACGAGGACATACCGCAGGCGCAGGCCGCGGCCCGCGAGGGCGCCGACGTCGTCGCGGTGATCCGCTCCACCGGGCAGTCGCTGCTGGACTTCGTCCCCGAGGGCGCCACCCGCGAGGGCTACGCCGGCACCTACGCCACCCGCGAGAACTTCCGGCTGATGCGCTCGGCGCTGGACGAGGTCTCCCGCGAGCTGGGCCGGTACGTGCGGCTGACGAACTACGCCTCCGGGCTGTGCATGCCGGAGATCGCGACGCTCGCCGGGCTGGAGCGCCTGGACATGATGCTCAACGACTGCATGTACGGGATCATCTTCCGCGACATCAACCCGCGCCGGACGTTCATCGACCAGCGGTTCTCCCGGCAGATCCACGCCCGCGCCGGCATCGTCATCAACACCGGCGAGGACAACTACCTCACCACCGCCGACGCGGTCGACGCCGCGCACACGGTGATCGTCAGCCAGCTGCTCAACGAGCGGTTCGGGCACGAGGCGGGCCTGACGGACGCCCAGCTCGGCCTCGGCCACGCCTTCGAGATCAACCCGGCGATCCCCGAGTCGTTCCGGCTGGAGCTCGCGCACGCCCAGCTCGTCCGGGAGCTGTTCCCCGGCGCGCCGCTGAAGTACATGCCGCCGACCAAGCACATGACCGGCAACATCTTCGCCGGCTACCTGCTGGACGCCTTCTTCAACCTCGCCGGCGTGATGACCGGCCAGTCGATCATCCTGATCGGGATGATGACCGAGGGCATCCACACCCCGTGGCTGTCGGACCGCGACCTGGCGCTGGAGAACGTCCGCTACGTCCGCGACGCCTGCGGGAACCTCGCCGAGGACTTCATGCCCCGCCCGGACGGGATGGTCGTCCAGCGGGCCAAGCAGGTCCTGTCGGAGTCGGTCGACCTGCTCGGCCGCATCGCCGACGACGGGCTGCTCAACGCCATCGCCGAGGGCACGTTCGGCGTCACCCGCCGCCCGCCCGACGGCGGCAAGGGCCTGGACGGCGTCGTGCCCCGCGCCGACGGCTACTTCAACCCCGCCATCGAGATCCTCGACTCCGAGGACCCGCACGCCGCCCGCGCGGACGCCCAGGAGGTGCCGGCATGACGGCCGAGAGCAGCAGGACCGGGACCCGGGCCCCCGCTGAGACCCCCGCGGAGCCCGCCGACACCCGGCAGGTCATCCGTCCCTACGGCGACACCACCGGCGACGGCATGGTGCAGATGTCGTTCACGCTGCCCGTCCCCGCCGGCAAGCGCGCCGAGGCCGCCGCGCTGCAACTCGCCGGGAAGATGGGCCTGGACCCCGCCAGCGTCGTGCACGCCAAGCCGATGGGGCCCGACTTCACCTTCTTCATCGTGTACGGGAAGGTGCGGCACCTGATCGACTACGCGTCCATCCCCGTCCCGGAGGAGCGCGCCTACCCGCTGCTGACCTCCCAGGAGGTGAACCTGGCGATCCGCGAGGGGCTGAACCGGCGGCTGGTGGTCGTCGGCGCGTGCATCGGCACCGACGCCCACACCGTCGGCATCGACGCGATCCTGAACGTGAAGGGGTTCGCGGGGGAGAAGGGCCTGGAGTACTACCGGGAGATCCAGGTCGTGAACATGGGCGCCCAGGTCACCGTCGAGGAGCTGGTGGAGCGCGCCAAGGCCGAGGACGCCGACGCGGTGCTGGTCTCCCAGGTCGTCACCCAGCGCAACGCGCACCTGCACAACACCAAGCAGATGGCCGCCGCGTTCCACGCCGAGTACCCCACCGCCGTCGCCGGAGGCATCGGGCGGCCGCTGCTGGTGGTGGGCGGCCCCCGGTTCGACACCGTCACCGAGGCCGACCTCGGCGTCGACCGGATCTTCGGCAAGGGCACCACCCCCGCCGAGGTCGCCAGCTACCTCGTCCACGCCCTGCTGCCCGCCCACGCGCCCGGCGGGGCCCGCGACACCGAAGGAGAGGCCGACGATGAGTGACCCGCGCGAGGGGACGACCGTCACCCACCGCCGCTACATCCCCTACTCCCACGCCCACTACGCCGGCGACCTGGTGGACGGCGCCTACGTCCTCGGGCTGTTCGGGGACGCGGCGACCGAGCTGTGCATCCGCACCGACGGCGACGAGGGCCTGTTCGCCTCCTACGCCGACGTGCAGTTCCGCGCGCCGGTCAAGGCCGGGGACGTGCTGGAGACCACCGCCGTGCTGACCCGCGCCGGCACCCGCAGCCGCGTGATGGAGTTCGAGGCGCGCGTGGTGTGCCGGGGCCGCCCGGACAAGGGCGAGTCGGCCGCCGAGGTGCTGCCGGAGCCGATCGTCGCGGTCACCGCGACCGGGACGGTGGTGGTCGCCGCGCCCGGCGGCTGACACCGGCCCTCCGGCACCGGCCGTCCGGCGCCCGCCTCCCGCCACGCCATGATCGCCGATCGTCCGGGACCGAATTCCGGGGCCGCTGATCATGGTGCTGAGCTGGGGAAAGAGGGTGTCGCCGCAGAACATGGCGCGGTTGACACCGGGCCGGAAGCCGGTAGTTTTGCAGCAGTCCAGCACGGGACTCACCGATCGGCCGCCCGAGGCGCCGCCGGGCATCGCACCACGACGGGGACGGGGATCACGAGAGTGGTCGGCATCGTGCCCGCCTCAGCCAGTGCGGTGATCCGGGAGCGGGCCCGGGCGGAGCCGCCCGATCGCGCGGGGGGTTGGACCCGGGAAGGGCCCGGACATCCAGTAGAAAACGGAGCCTCGTTCTCACCGCCTGTGGGACGACTCCGGCCCGACGGGTGTCGCGGGCCCTCTTCCGTGTCGGCGTGCCCGCCCCGTCCCGCCCGCGGCCCCGCCTCCGTCCGGGCCTCCGTCCGGGCCCGCGTCCGGGCCTCTGTCCGGGCCGGCGCCGGTCCGCGGTCGCCACGGGTGCCCGCGGCCGGTAGCGTTCCGGGAAGGAACGAGCGAACGAGGTGGGACGTGGCGCAGGAGACCCTCCCGGACCGGTCGTCTGCCGCAGGCCCCGGAGGGCACGCCGGCGCACCCGCCGGCGAGGCGCCGCACGGGCGGCTCGGCCGGCTGCGCGCCGGACTGCGCCGCGGCGGCCGAGCCGGCTGGCCCCGCACCCTGCTGGCGGTGGCCGGCGGGCTGGTGATGTGGCCGGCGTTCCCGCCGCTCGACCTCACCCCGCTCGCGCCCGTCGGCGTCGCGATGCTCACGCTCGCGGTGCGGGGGGTGCGGCCCCGCACCGGCGCCTGGCTCGCGTTCGTCGCCGGCGCCGCGTTCTTCCTCCCCGCCCTGCAGGGCATCTCCCGCATCGGCCCGGACGGCTGGATCGTCCTCAGCCTCGTCGAGGCCGCCTACTTCCTGCCGATGGGCGCCGGGATCGCGGTCGCCGCCCGGCTGCCCGGCTGGCCGGTGTGGACGGCCGCGCTGTGGGTCGCCCAGGAGCTGGTCCGCGGCCGCGTCCCCTTCGGCGGGTTCCCCTGGGCGCGGCTGGCGTTCAGCCAGACCGCCACGCCTTTGACCCCGTACGCGTCCTACGGCGGCGCACCGCTGGTGACGTTCCTGACCGCGCTGGCCGGCGGGCTGCTCGCCTACGCCGCCGTGGCCGCGCACCGCGCCCGCGCGTCCCGCCGCGACCGGGCCGCGACCGCCGGCCCGGCCCCCGGCGGAGCCTCCGATGAGGCCGCCGAGGGTGCCGCCGGAGGGGCCGTCTCGACCCCGCGCGCGCTCGCGCCCGCCGCGGCCGCCCTGGCGCTGATCGCCGCCGTCGCCGGGGGCGGGCTGCTCATCCCCACCCCGGCGTCAGGCCGGCCCGTCACCGTCGCGGTGATCCAGGGCAACGTGCCGCGCCTCGGCCTGGACTTCCTCGGCCAGCGCAAGGCCGTCCTGGACAACCACGTCAAGGCCACCCACGAGCTCGCCGCCAAGGTCCGCGCGGGCCAGGTGCCCCGGCCCGAGCTGGTGGTGTGGCCGGAGAACGCCAGCGACCTGGACCCCTACCGCGAACCCGACGCCTACACCGCCATCGACGGCGCCGTGCGGGACGTCGGCGTCCCCGTCCTCGTCGGCGCGCTCACCGACACCCCCGACGGCGAGAAGGTCGAGAACCGCGGCATCGTCTGGGACCCCGAGTCCGGGCCCGGCGACTACTACGTCAAGCGGCACCCCGTCCCGTTCGGGGAGTACCTGCCGTTCCGCGACATCCTCACCAAGCTGATCACCCGGTTCGAGCGGATCCCGCGCGACTTCGCCAAGGGCACCCGCTCGGGCGTGATGAAGCTCGGGCCCGTCACCATCGGCGACGTGATCTGCTTCGAGGTCGCCTACGACAAGGAGGTCCGGGACGTGGCGCCCGGCGACATCCTGGTCGTGCAGACCAACAACGCCACCTACGGGCGCACCAGCCTCCCGCCGCAGCAGATCGCGATGTCGCGGCTGCGCGCGGTCGAGCACGGCCGTACGATCTTGGTTGCCGCGACCAGCGGGATCAGCGCGATCGTCGCCCCGGACGGCCGGATGCTCGCCGAGTCCCGCGAGTTCGTCCCCGACATCCAGGTCCGCACCGTCCCGGCGCGCACGCAGCGGACCCTGTCGGACCGGCTCGGGGCCGTCCCCGAGTGGGCGCTCGCCCTGCTCGGGCTCGGCGCGGTCCTCGCGGCGGCATGGACAGCCAGGAAGAACGAGGGGAATTGACACCGATGGAGATCCCAGCCGACCTCGGCCGGGTGCTCGTGATCATCCCGACCTACAACGAGCGGGACAACATCGAGCGCATCGCCGGGCGGGTGCGCGAGGCCGTCCCGTCGGTGGACGTCCTGGTGGTCGACGACGCCAGCCCCGACGGCACCGGCGAGGTCGCCGACGCGCTGGCCGAGAAGGACGAGCAGATCAAGGTCCTGCACCGGCAGGGCAAGGACGGGCTCGGCCCCGCCTACATCGCCGGGTTCCGGTGGGCCGCCGAGCACGGCTACGACGTCATGGTCGAGATGGACGCCGACGGCTCCCACCAGCCCGAGGAGCTGCCCCGGCTGCTGTCCGCGCTGGAGGACGCCGACCTGGTCATCGGCGCCCGCTGGGTGCCCGGCGGGAAGGTGCGGAACTGGCCGAAGCGGCGCGAGGCGCTGTCGCGCGGCGCCAACACCTACGCCCGGCTGATGCTCGGCATCCCGCTGCACGACGCCACCGCCGGCTACCGCGCGTTCCGCGCCGCGACCCTGGCGAAGATCGGGCTGGAGGAGGTCGACTCGCGCGGCTACTGCTTCCAGATCGACCTGGCGCTGCGCGCGCTGCGGCAGGGCCTGCGCGTGGTGGAGGTGCCGATCACGTTCGTCGAGCGCGAGCACGGCACCAGCAAGATGAGCCGGGACGTGATGGCCGAGGCGGCGCTGCGCATCACCCAGTGGGGCATGAGCGACCGCGTCGGCAGGCTCCGCCCGCCGCGCTGAGACCCGCCGCGCTGAGACCCGCCGCGACCGGGACGCCCCGCGGGAAACGATCGGCGGCGTCCCGGCGTTGACAGGGGAGAGGCTTTTCCGACCCGGAAATGGGGCCATGCTGCCGCTGCTGATCGTCCTGGGAATCCTGCTGCTGCCCGCGCTGGAGATCTTCGTGATCATCCAGGTCGGCGCCGCGATCGGCGCCTGGCCCACGGTGGGGCTGCTGGTCGCCGAGACCGTGCTCGGCGCCTGGCTCGTCCGGCGGGAGGGCCGCCGCGCCTACGGCGCGCTCCACGACACGGTCCGCACCGGCGTCCTGCGCGACCGCGAGCTCGGCGACGCCGCGCTCACCATGGCCGGCGGGCTGCTGCTGCTGTTCCCCGGCTTCGTCACCGACGTGTTCGGGCTGCTGTTCGTGCTGCCGTTCACCCGGCCGCTCGTCCGGCGGTCCCTGTCGTCGTTCGCCGCGCGGCGGATGCGGGCCGCCGAGGAGCGGGCCGCGACCGTGTTCCCGCCCGGCGCCGGCGGCGCCGGGTTCGGCCCGCTCGGCCGCAGGCCCGGCCCCGAGGGGGTGGAGACCCCGCCCGGACCGGTGGTCCGCGGCGAGGTCGTCCACGAGGACGACGACACCGCCTCCCGCGCCTGACCCCGCGGCGGCCCCGGGCGGCGCGCTCAGGCGTCCCGCACGGCGAACACGGCACCGCCCGCCAGCAGCGCCGCCGCCGCGTAGCCGGCGAGCACGGCGAGGCCCTGCCACGGCCCGATGGGCAGCAGGTCCAGGTTCCGCGTCGCCTGCACGGCCAGGCCCGCGGGCATCGGCGACGCCTTCTCCAGCCGCTCCTGCCACGCCCCGTCCCCGGCCAGCCGGGTGACGGCCGGGACGGCCCACAGCAGCGCCAGCACCGCGGTGATCGCCGCCGCCGGCTCCCGCAGCGCCGCCCCCGCGCCGAGCGACAGCAGCGCCACCAGCACCAGGTACAGGACGGTGCCGGCGGCGGCGCGCGCCGTCGGGCCGTCCAGCGGGGACAGCGGCGGGTAGCCGTTCGCCGCGGTGAACCCGTTGCCCGGCAGCAGGCCCCGCCCGGCCGCCAGCGACGCCAGCACCCCCAGCGTCCCGGCCGCGGCGGCGGCGCCCGCGACCACGGCGGCCTTGGCGGCCAGCACCGCCGCCCGGCGCGGCACGGCCGCCAGCGTCGCCGCGATCGTCCCGGTGGCGTACTCGCCGCCGACGGCCAGGACGCCGAGCACCACCGCCGCGACCTGCCCGATCCGCACACCCGACAGCGCCAGCCTCGGGGTGTCCTCCATGCAGCCGGCCGGGCTCGTGCAGTGCGAGGTGTCGACGGAGCCGGTCACGGCCGCGCCCACCGCGGCGGTCAGCCCCGCCAGGGCCAGCAGCACCCACCAGGTGCTGGGCAGCGTCCGCAGCTTCGTCCACTCCGCGTGCACCGCCCTCACGCATGTCCGCGGCGGGGAGACGGCCCCAGGCGCCCCCCGGCCCGCTCCGCTCACGCGTCTCTCCTTCGGAGCAGCCACGCCGCGGCCGCGAGCGCGGCCGCCGTGTAGGCGCACAGCACCCCGAACCCGGCCCACGGGCCGATCGCCTGGTCGAACCGCGGCACCGTCTGCTGGACCGCGAACCCGGCCGCCGGGGTGAGGCGCTCCAGCCACCGCGCCGCCGACAGCGGCAGCCCCGTCGCCACGATCTGCGGGACGAGCAGGAGCAGCAGCACGATCGTGATCGCGGGCGCGCTGCGCCGCACGATCACCGCGACCGCCAGCGAGAACACCGCGACCACGGCGAGCAGCGCCGCCGTGCCGAGGACGGCCCGCAGCACCGCGCCGTCCGACACCGGCGGCGGCGACATGCCGTGCGAGCGCAGCACCGGCCCGGCGGGCAGCACCGCCCCGAACGCCGCCGCCAGCCCGGCCGCCAGCGACGCCGCGCCGACGACCACCGCCTTGGCGGCCAGGACCCGGCCCCGGCGCGGGGACGCCGCGAACGTGGTGCGCAGCATGCCGCGCCGGTACTCGGCCGTCGCGAACAGCACCGCCAGCGCGATGACCGCCGCCTGCCCGATCAGCACGCCGGTGAGGGTGGTCTTGGTGATGTCGTCGGCGAACTCGTCGGGGCCGATGTCGCCGGAGCCCTTCAGCGTGAACGTCCCGCCCGACAGCGTGCGGCCGTCGGCGTCCGCGGCGGCCGCCGGGCCGCCCGGCGCGCCCCGGTCCCGCCACGCCGCGCCCGGCGGCGCCGGCGACACCGACACGTGGTCGAACGTCGCGCGGGTGGCGGAAGGACGCCCGGACACGGTCTCCCCGCCGAACCGCCGCTCCACCGCCATCTCGTCGGGGGCGGCCACGAACATGCCCGCGAGCGCCCGCTCGGGCAGCCCGTCCAGGCGGACCGACCCCACGCGGTGCCAGGTCCGGCCGTCGGGGGAGTCGTAGCCGGTCACGGCGGTGCCGGAGCGGGTCAGCTTCAGCCAGCGCGGCAGGTCCGCGGTCCCGCCGCCGGCGCCGCCGCGCTCGTAGCCGGTCTGCAGCCGGACGCCGTGCCCCGGCGTCACCATCAGCGCCGCGTACGGGGTGCCGCGCTCGGCGCTGCCCCGGATCATCAGCCCGGCCTTCGCCCACGCGCCGCCGCCGTCCCGGGACGCGACGCGGGCGACGACCGAGCCGTCCCCCGCGAGGGGCAGGTAGGTGAAGTGGCCCAGGTCGATCTTGTGGAGGCGGGCGGGGTCGGACGGCGCGTCCCCCGAGCCGGTGGCCTGGGTCCCCGCCGCCGACAGCAGCGCCACCAGCACCGTCAGCAGCACCGCCGCCAGCAGGGTCAGCGTCCAGCGGGGGACGGTGCGCAGCTTGGTCCACTCGGCCAGCAGCAGCCGCCCGAACCCGTCCCGGGCCTGCGCCTGGACGGTGCTCCGGTAGACCTTCCCGGCGGTCACGGGGCCTCCTGCCGGGTCAGGGCCTGGAACTCCACCGCGTCCCGGGTCAGCTCCATGTACGCCTCCTCCAGCGCCGCCCGGTGCTCGGCGATCCCGCTGAACGCGACCCCGGCGCCGGTGAGCAGCGCGATGATCCGCTCGGACGGCAGGCCGGCGACCGTCACCGCGTCCGGCCCGGTCGCGGTGACGGTGGCGCCCGCGCGGGCCAGCACGGTCATGGCCTCCTGCCGCTCGGCGGTGCGCAGCTCGACCCGCCCGCCGGACGCGGCCGCCAGCAGGTCCGCGACGCTGGTGTCGGCGATCAGCCGGCCCCGCCCGATCACCACCAGGTGGTCGGCGCCGCCCTCCAGCTCGCTCATCAGGTGGCTGGACACCAGCACCGCCCGCCCCTCGGCGGCCAGCGACCGCAGCAGCCCGCGGATCCAGGTGATGCCCTCGGGGTCCAGGCCGTTGACCGGCTCGTCGAACATCAGCACCGGCGGGTCGCCGAGCAGCGCCGCGGCGATCCCGAGCCGCTGCCGCATGCCGAGCGAGAACCCGCCCGCCCGGCGCCGCGCCGCGCCCGCCAGCCCGGTCAGCTCGATCACCTCGTCGACCCGCCTGGCCGGCAGCCCGTTGGCGTGCGCGAGCCAGCGCAGGTGGTCGCGGGCGCGGCGCGCCGGATGCACCGCCGAGGCGTCCAGCATCGCGCCGAGCCGGCACAGCGGCGTGCGCAGCGACCGGTAGGGCCTCCCGCCGACCAGCGCCGTCCCGGCGTCGGGCCGGTCCAGGCCCATGATCATCCGCATGGTGGTGGACTTGCCGGCGCCGTTCGGGCCGACGAACCCGGTGACCTGCCCGGGCCCGGCGGTGAACGACAGGCCGTCCACGGCGACGGCCGCGCCGAACCGCTTGCGCAGCCCCCGCACTTCGATGGTTGCCTCCATGCCCCGGGACCCTACGGGCGGCGGCGGCGCCGGGTCGTCCCGCCGCGGAGGCGTCTTCGCGGGCGGTGGACGGGGGACGGGGCATCCCCCGCGGGAGGGACGCCGCCGGGCCGCCGGCCGCGCCACAATGGCGTCCGTGGGGGAGATCGACGGGCGGGCGCTGTGGCCGGCGGCGGGCGCCGGCCTCGCCGCCGCCGGCGCCGCCGAGGCGGTCCTGCGCACGCACGGCTCCGGGGCGGTGCCGTCCCTGGCGATCGTGGTGGACGTGTGCGCGACACTGCCGCTCGCCCTGGCCCGCGACCGGATCACCGCGGCCGCGGCCGCGATCACGGTCGCGGCGGCCGCGGCGTGCGTCCTGCACGGCGGGGCCGCCGTCGCGGCGCTCGTCGCGCTCGCGGCGGTCTGGACCGAGCTGGTGCGGCGGCGCGTGGCGCGGCGCCAGGCGCGGGCCGCCGCGCTGGACGCCTCCCGCCGCGCGTTCCAGAGCACGCTGCTGGAGCACACCGCGCGGGGCGAGCGGGCCCGCATCGCCCGCGAGCTGCACGACGTCGTCGCCCACCACATCTCGATGATCTCCGTGCAGGCCGAGACGGCGCGGCTCGCCGTCCCCGGCATGCCCGCCGAGGGCGCCGAGCGGCTGCTGGCCATCGGCGACACCGCCCGCACCGCGCTCACCGAGATGCGCCGCCTCCTCGGCGTCCTGCGCGAGGACGCCGGCGCCGAGCCGACCCGCCGCCCGCAGCCCGGCCTGCAGCAGCTCCTCGACCTGGTCGACGAGGCCCGCGCGTCCGGCGCCGGCGCGGCCCGGCTGATCGTCCGCGGGGACGTCGCCGCCCTGGACCCGGGCCTGGAGCTGGCCGCCTACCGGATCGCGCAGGAGGCCCTCACCAACGTGCGCAGGCACGCGCCCGGCGCCGCGGTCGACGTGGAGATCGACTACGCGCCGGACGCGCTGCGCCTCACCGTCCGCGACAACGGCCCCGGACCCGGCGGGCACGGACCCGGCGGGCACGACCCGGCCGGGCACGGGCTGCTCGGGATGCGCGAACGCGCCGCCGCCGCGGGCGGCGACCTGCGCACCGGGCCCGGCCCGGCCGGGGGGTTCGTCGTCGAGGCGACGCTGCCGCTGGAGGCGCCGTGACCGTGCGCGTGGTGGTCGCCGACGACCAGGAGGTCGTCCGCGCCGGGTTCGGGGCGCTGCTCGGCACCCAGCCGGACCTGGCCGTCGTGGCGACCGCGTCCGACGGCGCCGAGACCGTCGAGGTGTGCCGCGAGCACCGGCCCGACGTGGTGCTGATGGACGTGCGGATGCCCGTCCTGGACGGCATCGAGGCCACCCGCCGCGTCACCGCCGGGCCGGACGCGCCGCGCGCGCTGATGCTGACCACGTTCGACCTCGACGAGCACGTCTACGACGCCCTCGTCGCGGGCGCCAGCGGGTTCCTGCTCAAGGACGTCACGGCCGAGCGGCTCTTCGACGCCGTCCGCGTCGTCGCCGCGGGCGAGGCGCTGCTCGCCCCGGCCGTGACCCGCCGCCTCATCGGCGAGTTCGCCCGGCTGCGGCCCCGCCCGCCGGAACCGGACGTGCTGGACGCCCTGACGCCGCGCGAGACGGAGGTGCTGCGCCTGCTCGCCGGGGGCCTGTCCAACGCCGAGATCGCCGCGCGGCTCGTCGTGGGGGAGGAGACGGTCAAGACCCACGTCAGCCGGATCCTGCGCAAGCTCGGGCTCCGCGACCGCGTGCAGGCCGTGGTCACCGCCTACGAGAGCGGTCTCGTCCGGCCCCGCTCCGGCGGCTGACGGCGGGCCCGGACACAGGCCGGGCCCGCACCGTCGTCCGGTGCGGGCCCGTCACCCGAAAAACTCTCAGTCGCTCACGCGGACTTCCTGCGCCCCGCCCGCAGGATCTCCAGGCGCTCGGCGAGGACCTCCTCCAAGTCCTCGACGGTCCTGCGCTCCATGAGCATGTCCCAGTGGGTCCGCGGCGGCTTTCCCTTCTTGGCTTGGGGCAGCTCCCCGTCGACCCGCAGGGCCGTTGCGCCGCAGTTGCGGCATTCCCAGGTCATCGGCACCTCGGCCTCGGCTGCGAGCGTCACGGTGAACCGGTGGCCCTTGGTGCAGGTGTAGTCCACCTCTTGCCGAGGGGCCAGATCGGTGTTGCGATCGTTCTCGTAGCTCGTCGCTCCGAGTCGGGTGCCGCGAAGTGCGCGCTCGGCCATCGTCACGTGCCTCCCAGACGGCTTGCGGTCTTGCCCTGACCAACGCTGAACACCGTGACAAGATTCCCGCGCCCGGGGTGATCCAACCCTGCTGTTTGCGGCCGCACCGGGCCGCCGGCGCGGAAACTCCGGCGCGTCCGGCGGATCCGCCGGGCCGGTGCGGCGGGCCCGCCGGCGGGCCGCGACCTGCCGGCGGGCCCCGCTACAGCCACGGCCAGGCCGGCTACAGCCACGGCCAGGCCGCGTCGCGCCCGGCCTCCAGCAGCGGGACGGCGCGGAACGCCGCGTCGGACAGGCCGCCGAAGACGTGCCGGTTCCCGGTGCCGGACGGGCCGTGCCCGTACCGGTAGCCGGCCAGGTTCCAGGTGTAGACGGGCACGTGCGCCGGGACCTGCGCGGTCGGGTCGGCGCCGCGGGGGCCGCCCCACGCCTGCTCGTCGGTGACGCTCACGACGCGGTCGTGGCCGCGGAAGTGCGCCCGGACCGCCTCGGCGGTCTGGGTGCCGCCCATGGCGTGGAACCGCTCCAGGACCTTCAGCAGCGACTCGCCCTGGCCGAAGCGGACGGGCCGGTGGCCGGTGCCGAACTCGACCAGGTCGGCGTGCGCCGCGCGGACGGCCAGCGCGGCGCCGAAGACCGCGGCGGCGTCGGCGCGGTTGAGCCCCGACTTCTGCGAGACGGGCCCGAACATCGAACCGGACCGGTCGACCAGGATCAGCGTCCGGCCGGCCAGGGCCGGGACGCCGGCCAGCGAGTGGTTCAGCGCCTGCTCCAGCGGCCACGCCCACCGCAGCGACGGCGCGGCCCGGTGCGCGGCGAGGAACCGGAACGGGAGCATGCGGCTCCCGGCGATCACCTCGGGGTCGGCGAGCTCGGCCGCCACCTGCTGCGCGACATCGTCGGACACACCGGCCTGGTCGAAGTTCCGCAGGTTCCGCACCAGGGCGAAGATCCCCATGGACGGGATCAGCGCCTCCCACAGGCGCGCCTTGTCGACCTTCGCCCCCGCCAGCGAAAGCGCGTTCTCCCACGTGAGTCCCGCACGGCGGAGCGCATCGGCGTCGAGCAGCAGCTCGGGCCGCTCGGCCGCGGCCTCAAGGAACGTCCCGTTGTATGCGAGGGTGCCGAGCCTGTCCGGGTCGGGTGCGGTGCCGCGGTTGTGGCGCCGGTCGAGTGCGTGGGCGAACAGGTCACCCTGCCACGGCTTGGCAGGGTCCGGGCTCGGGTGGACCAGGTCGATCACGTCGCCGAAGCGGAAGCCCTTGGAGCCGGTGTCGTACTTCAGCAGGGACCGCTCGGTGTAGAGCCGCTGGACGGCGTCGGCGATGCCGCGCTTGACGGGCTTGGGCACGGTGCGGCCGTAGGCGGACGTCCAGTAGGCCAGGGCCTCGCCGGGCTCGTCGGCGCGCTGCAGGACGCTTGCGACGAGCCCGCGGTTGCCGCCGTTCAGCCCGGCGTCGAGGCGGGCCCTCACGGCGTCCAGCGCGGCGACGAGCGAGGCGGAGCGCATGCCGGCCTCGGTGCGCAGCCACGGCAGGAACCCGGCCGTCCACTCGCCGTCGGCGACGGCGACCGTGCGGACCAGGTCGCGGAACCGTGCGTCGCGGTCGCCGGCCCTCTCGTAGAAGCCGTCCTCGCCGACCATGTTCGCGACCGCGAGCAGGAACAGCTCGCTCTTGGCGTCGCGGGCGTGGCCGGGCGCGCCCTCGTGGGTGCGGCCGGACGGCGCCGCTTCGCCGCGGACCGGGCTGGACACGGCCGGGCGGACGCTGCCGCGGTTGAACTTCGCCATGAGAAAGGCTCCCTTCCGCAAAGGGAGAGGGAGCCCTGCGTTCCGCGGAGATGCCCGAGATCAGGAGTCGGCTACGGAATGACGAGTCCGGTGCTCTCCCGGGCTGAGCTACACCGCCCCGAAGGCGGTGGTGGGATTCGAACCCACGCCCCCCGGATCCAAGAAGTATCCGTGGCCTGCGCACCGGGCACCCGCGAAGTATGTGCTCCCTCCCGAGATCTGAGTCGGTGCACGGGGTCGCCCCCGATATGGGCGTCGCGAGCGGAGGTCTGGCCGCCGGCGATGGGAATCGAACCCGTGAAGTATCCGTTCACCTGCGCACCGGGAGGTGCGTATTCGGTTGTCGAGCCCTTCCGAGATCGGAGGCGGCCTCGGGTGGATTTCTTTTGCAGAGAAGTAACCCGCGGCCTTCGCACCGGAAGGGCGATGCCATAAGGAGATCAGTCCGGGGCGGTCGAACTCAACTGAATTAACGCCATTCGCGCATGGCGTAGCGATCGTGAGGTTTCGGCGCGCTCTGCCGTCCGCTAAGTCGCTGACGGCAGATTTCCCGCCGCCCGGGCGCGGCGCGGGGCCACCGTGGGAACCGGCGGCCGGACGGACCGGCCCCGCGATCCGCAGGGAGGGACACCACGGTGAACACGCTCACGGCCGCGCCGGCCGCCGCGTCCGCGTCACTGGGCACGCTCGACGACCAGCTGACCGCCCGGCTGCTGCAGGAGCGCATCCTCGTCCTCGGCGACGAGGTCGACGACCGCATCGCCAACCGGCTGTGCGGGCAGCTCCTGCTGCTGTCGGCCGAGGACCCGCGCCGCGACATCAGCCTGTACATCAACTCGCCCGGCGGGTCCGTCCTGGCCGGCCTGGCGATCTACGACACGATGCGCCTCATCCCCAACGACGTCTCGACGCTGGCGATGGGCCTGGCCGCGTCCATGGGCCAGTTCCTGCTGTGCGCGGGGACGCCCGGCAAGCGGTACGCGCTGCCGCACGCGCAGATCCTGATGCACCAGGGGTCGGCCGGCCTCGCCGGGACCGCCGCCGACGTCGAGATCTACGCCGGGCAGCTGCGCCGCGTCAGCGGCATCATGACGTCGCTGACCGCCGAGCACACCGGGCAGACCGCCGACACCATCGCCCGCGACGGCCTGCGCGACCGCTGGTTCAGCGCGCGGGAGGCCCTCGACTACGGGATGATCGACCACATCGTCGAGCAGCTCGACGACGTGCGCCCGGCCGCGCGGAAGGCGGGGCTGTGACCATGGGGCAGTACACGATCCCGACCGTCGTGGAGCGGTCCCCGCGCGGCGACCGCGCCTTCGACGTCTACTCGCGGCTGCTGTCGGGCCGCATCATCTTCCTCGGCACCGAGATCGACGACGGCGTCGCCAACGTCGTCATCGCCCAGATGCTGCACCTGCAGTCCGAGAACGCCGACCTGCCGATCGAGCTGTACATCAACTCGCGGGGCGGCTCGTTCAGCGCGCTGACCGCCATCTACGACACCATGCAGTACATCCGGCCCGACATCGCGACCCTGTGCGTGGGGCAGGCGTCCTCGGCCGCGGCGGTGCTGCTGGCGGCCGGGACGGCCGGGAAGCGGTCGGTGCTGCCGCACTCCACGGTGGTGCTGCACCAGCCCTCGACCGAGGAGGGGTCGTTCGAGGCCGGCCGCGGCACCCTGCCGGACCTGGCCGTCCAGGCCGACGAGGTCGCGCGGGTGCGGGCGCAGACCGACCGGATCCTCAGCCGGCACACCGGCCACCCCGTCGCCAAGATCCACGCCGACATCGACCGGCGCCGCACCTTCGGCGCCGAGGAGGCCGTCGCCTACGGGATCGCCGACCAGGTCATCGCCGCCGCGTAGCAGGGCCCCCGGTCAGGCGGCCAGGGCGAGCACGGACACCGTGGCGCCGCCCGCACCCGAGGCGGGGGGCGCCACGGGCGGCGCCGCGGCCCGCCGCACCGGCATCGCCCGCACGACCCCGCCCTCGACGCGGGCGGCGTCGACGCGGGTCAGGTCGTGCACGACCGCCGCCAGCAGCTCGGCCAGCTCGACGTCGAGGGCGTCGCACACCGCGGCCAGCACCTCCGACGACGCCTCCTTGCGGCCCCGCTCGATCTCCGACAGGTACGGCATGGAGATCCGCGCGGCGACCGCCACGTCCGCCAGGGTGCGGCCCTGCGTCCGCCGGATCCGGCGCAGCGCGGCGCCCAGCAGCGACCGCAGCAGCGCGCGCGGGCGCCGGCCCGGTCCGTCGGCGGCGATGTTCGTCATCGGGTCCTCGTCTCACAGCAGGCGGGCGGCCCTCCCGCCCGGCGAACACCTTCATGCCTATCCGCCGCGCCCCGCGCGGGCCAGTGCTTTTCGCCCTCGGCGCACAGTCAGGCGCGGCTGGTGAGGACCGCGTCGACGAGCCCGTAGTCCTTGGCCT
Organism: Spirillospora sp. NPDC127506; assembly: GCF_040302145.1. Lineage (NCBI taxonomy): Bacteria > Bacillati > Actinomycetota > Actinomycetes > Streptosporangiales > Thermomonosporaceae > Spirillospora > Spirillospora sp. NPDC127506. The sequence continues at coordinate 33,037 of NZ_JBEORG010000023.1, forward strand.
CCTCGGCGGTGAAGTACCGGTCGCGGTCCAGGTCGCGCCGCACCGTCTCGGGGGCGCGCCCGGTGGCCTCGGCCAGGATCGCCTCGGTCTGCTCCCGCAGCCGCAGCACCTCCCGCGCCTGGATGTCCAGGTCGGTGGCGTAGCCGCGGGACACCTCGATCTCCGGCTCGTGCAGCAGGATCCGCGCGCCGCGCAGCGCCTGCCGCCGTCCCGGCGAGCCCGCCGCCAGCAGCACCGCGGCCGCCGATCCGGCCTGCCCGACGCATGTGGTCTCGACCTCGGGCCGGACGTAGCGCATCGTGTCGCAGATCGCCATCATCGCCGTCAGCGACCCGCCCGGCGAGTTGATGTAGAGCGAGATGGGCCGGTCGGGGTCCATGCCCTCCAGCGCCAGCATCTGCGCGGTGACGTCGTTGGCGCTGGTGTCGTCCACCGGCGCCCCGAGGAAGACGATGCGGTCCTCGAAGAGCCTGTTGTAGGGGTTGGTGTCCTTGCGGCCGTAGCTGGTCTGCTCCTCGTACTCGGGGACGAGGTAGCGCCGTTCCGCTCGTGTCATGTGCCCACCCGGTCGGTGCTGTCGATGACGTGGTCGACGAAGCCGTAGTCGCGGGCCTCCTCGGCGGTGAACCAGGCGTCCCGGTCGCCGTCGGCCTCGATCCGCTCCAGCGGCTGCCCCGTGTGGAACGCGGTCCGCTCCGCCAGGGTCCGCTTGAGGTAGAGCGACTGCTCGGCCTGGATCTTGATGTCGGAGGCGGTGCCGCCGATGCCGCCGTGCGGCTGGTGCATCATGACCCGCGCGTGCCGCAGCGCGTACCGCTTGCCCCGCGTCCCCGCGCACAGCAGCGTCTGCCCCATGGACGCCGCCATGCCCATCGCGACGGTGGATATGTCGTTCGGGACGAACTGCATCATGTCGTAGATCGCCATCCCCGCGTCGACGACGCCGCCGGGGGAGTTGATGTAGATCGTGATGTCGCGCTCGGGGTCCTGCGCCGCGAGCAGCAGGAGCTGCGCGTTCACCCGGTTGGCGAGCCGGTCGTCGATCTCGCTGCCGAGGAACACGATCCGCTGCGCGAGGAGCCGCTCGTACAGCTGCGCGTCCGCGAGCTGCGGCAGCTCCGTCACCTTGGCCCGCGACCTCCCCACGAACGTCTCCGCCCGCCGCTCGCCGTCCCACTGCCTGGGCAAACCGCTCACGTGCCCTCCTCGATCATCTGTACAGTACGTACGCTAGGTACATCATGGAGGCTAGTGTGGGATGAGACGAGTGGCCAGGAGTGGATTGTGCGTTTCGCTATACGATGAATCACGTGGATGTTCCGGTGACCGAAGCACGTGCCCAGTTCGCGGATCTGGTGAACCGGGTGGCCTACACCGGCGAGCCCGTCAAGCTCACGCGGCGCGGCAAGGTGATGGCCGCCCTCGTCTCCCCGGAGGATCTGGAACTGCTGGAGGCGATCCGCGCGCAGCGCCTCGACCTCCAGGTCGGCGGGACGGTCCCGCCGGGGCAGCCGTCCCAGCCCGCCGAGCGGCCGCAGCCGTCACCGCCGATGCGCATCGCGGCCCGCTACCGCCCGCCCGGCTTCAACCGCTGACCGGTGCGCCTCTCGCGGGCCTCAGGAGGCGGGGGAGGGGCTCGGGGCGTGCCAGAGGCCGCGGGAGGTCATGATCCGGCGCAGGGTCAGCAGCTCGTCGGTCATGATGCCGTCGATGCCGAGGTCGAGCAGGCGCTTCATGGCGGCGGGGTCGTTGACCGTCCAGGCGTGGACCTGCAGGCCGAGCCGGTGGGCGTGGTCGATGAACGCCTCGGTGACGAACGGGACGGGGCCGAGACCGTAGGGGACCTGGGCGCAGGCGACGCCGGTGGCGGCCAGGCGGACCAGCTTGGCGGCGGGGCCGCCGTAGGAGCGGGCGCGCAGCGCCATCAGGCCGCGGGGGCCGAGGGCCGTGCACACGTCGTGGTCGGTGAACAGCGGGAGGCGGGCGCGCATCTGGGCCAGCCGGCGGGTGGAGAAGGACGTGATGCACACCCGGTTCCAGGCCCTGGTGCGGTGCAGCGTCGCGGCGAGCGGCCCGATGACGTGGGCGTCCTTGAGGTCGATGTTGACGCGGGCGTCCGGGAAGGAGCCGAGGACCTCCTCCAGGCGGGGGATGGGCTCGGTCCCGGCGATGCGGGCCTTGGCGACCTCGGCGTAGGGGAGCCGGGAGATCGCGCCGGTGCGGTCGGTGACCCGGTCGAGCGTGCGGTCGTGGAAGGCGACCACGACGCCGTCGGCGGTGGCGTGGGCGTCGGTCTCCAGGTAGCGGTAGCCGAGGTCGGTGGCGTGCTGGAAGGCGGCCATCGAGTTCTCCGGGCGGCCCGCTCCGCCGCGGTGGGCGAAGGGGATCGGCCCGGGATGGTCGAGGAACTCATGCGAGTGGCGCACCCCTCCGATTATGGCGGACCCCGCGATCAAGCCTGACCTTACTATGTAAAGGAGCGTGGCGGTGCTACCGTCGCCCCTCGATCGATCAACGAGGGAGCACCGATGGCGGACGTGAACGACTACCGGGCGACGTTCGAGCTCGTGGACGTCGACGGCGACGGCTACATCTCGACGGCCGAGCTGAAGAACCTGATGAGCCGGCTCGGCCAGGACATCACCGACACGCGGGCGGTCGAGGTGGTCGTGGCCGCCGACGCCAACCGGGACGGGAAGATCTCGCTGGAGGAGTTCACCTCGCTGATGGAGCGGGCGTCCCGCGGCTGACCGGTCAGGCGGGGCGGCGGCGGATCTTGAGGGCGTTGTCGGTGCGGGTCATCGACCGCCCGTCGGGCGCGGTCTGGACGCGTTCGTGCTCGCCGATGTGCAGGACCTCCCATTCGCCGTCCGCGAGGTCGAGGGACTTCAGGACCTCTTCCGCGGTGGGCAGGTGGACGTGGGGGTGGGCGCCGGGGTCCCAGGGCGGCGGGCCGGCGTGCCCGGCGACGAACAGGACGCCGCCGGGCACGACCGCCGCGGCGGCCGAGCGGAGGACGGCCTCGCGGGGCATGCCCTCGGCGGGGGTGTGCAGGAACATCGCGGTGACCAGGTCGTAGGCCCCTTCGGGGAAGGTCGCGGCGAGGTCGTGCCGCTGCCAGTCGACGCGGTCGGCGACGCCCGCCTCCTCGGCGTGGCGCGCGGCCCGCTGGAGGGCGTTGCGGGAGATGTCGGCGGCGGTGACGCGCCAGCCCCGCTCCGCGAGCCAGATGGCGTCGGCGCCCTCGCCGCAGCCGAGGTCCAGGGCGGTGCCCGGTTCCAGCCCGGCGATCTCCTGGACGAGGATGGCGTTGGGCTTGCCGCTCCAGACGTGGTCGTGCTCGGCGTAGCGGGCTTCCCAGAACTCTTCGTTGCTCATGGTGTCGTCCATGCCCCGATGATGGGCCGCCGGTTTCCGGAACCGCCAATCGCGTTGCCGTCCTGGCAAACAGGCCCCCCTCGCGCGGCGGCGGGGGGCGCGTCCGGTCAGGCGCTGGTGAGGCGCCAGGCGCCGGGGGACCGGCAGGCGTGCGCGAGGCCGCGGATGGTGGCGCGGGCGGGGTCCGGGGCGATGGTGACGGCGAGGTTCATCTCGGCGGTGAGGCGGCCCGGCAGGGACGGCAGCCGGGCGCCGCCGCCGGTGAGCAGGAGGCCGCCCTCGCGGGCGGTGCGGCGCAGCGGCGCGGGCAGGTCGGCGAGCAGGTGGTGGACGCCGGCGGCGAGCCGCTCCCGGACGTGCTCGGGCAGCCGCGGCGCGTTGTGCCCGACCTGCCGGTCCTGGACGTACCGCACGGACCGCGCGGAGTGCACGCGGCCCCGCATGACGACGGCCGTCTCGGCGATGCCGGCGCCGATGTCGAGGATGAGCCGGGGCCGCGGGTCGTCGATGTCGATGCCGGCGCCGATGGCGGCGGCGAGCGGCGCCTCCATGGTGCGGACCGGGCACCCGGCGGCCGCGCGGACGGCGTTGGCCGCGCGGCCGAGCTGGGCGCCGCTCGCGGCGGCGGGCACGGCGAGCAGGACCTGCCGGAGCCGGAGGCCGGGGTCGGCCTCCAGCAGCGTCAGGCGGGCGAGGCGGGTGCAGGCGCCGGCGTCGGCGACCATGCCGTGCTCGATGGGGCGTGCGGCCCCGCGGGCGCGGCGGCGCCCGGTGGCCGGGGCGGGACCGCCGATCGTGGACGGGCGGTCGATGATCACGTCCAGGGCGGGCACGCTCGCGCGGACGCGGCTGCTGCCGAGGTCGAGCGCGGCGCGCGGGCCGCCGCGGGTGCCGCCGGGCGTGCCGTCCCGTCGCGCCGTGGAGGCGGTCGTCACCGTCGCCGCTGCTGGCATTTCACGCAGCGCCGGGCGTACGGGATGATCTCCAGGCGGCCTTCGGGGACGGGCTTGCGGCAGTCCTCGCACAGGCCGTAGGTGCCCTCGTCGAGGCGGACGAGGGCGGCGTCGATCTCCTCCAGGTTGCTCTCCAGGGTGCCGCGGCGGGCCATGACGGCCTCGTCGGGGGCGCTCTGGCCGGCGAGGAGCTCCAGCTCTGCGATGTGGGTCTGGCGTTCCCGCTGGAGCAGCTCGCGGGCCTGCCGGGCCTTCGCGCCGCCGGGCGGGTCGCCGCCGAGGGCGTCGCCGACCGCGCCGTTGACCGCGCTGTTGACCGTCATCGCAATGGGCTCCCTTCGGTCGCCGGGGAAAATACGTGGCGAACCTCCACCATGCGGCAAGGGGGCGTGTCCTGCTATGGGGGCTGACACCCATTCCGGGAAGTTCGAGGGTGCAGACGGGCGGTGCGCTCGACGGGCGGGCGCTCCGGGAGGTGCGCTCCGGGAGTCAGGCGCTCCATTCGCGGCGGCGGGCCTCGGCGAGGGCGATGGCGGTGGCGACGGCGACGTTGAGGGAGCCGACCCGCCCGATCTGGGGGATGTAGGCGACGGCGTCGGCGGCGGCGAGCAGGGCGGGGGAGCAGCCGTGGTCCTCGCCGCCGACGGCGAGGCAGACGTCGCCGTCCAGGGGCGCCTCGTGCAGGGGGACGGCGTCGGTGGCGAGCTCGACGGCGACGAGCCGCAGGCCCTCCTTGCGGACGGCGGCGGCGGCCTCGGCGGGGGTGCCCGCGTGCTCCCAGGGGACGAGGCGGTCGGTGCCGAGGGCGGTCTTGGCGACGCCGCGGTGGGTGGGGGGCGTGGCGTTGCCGGCGAGCCACAGGTGCTCGACGCCGAACACGGCGGCGCTGCGGATGATCGAGCCCATGTTGTACGGCTGGGTGACGGACTCGACGAGCAGGCCGAGCCGGGCGCCGGTGCGGCGCCGCCAGTCGCGGTTGAGGCGCTTGACGTCGGTGGCGCGCAGCTGGCGGCGGCCCTGCTGCGGCGTGTTCGCGGGACCGGGGGTGCTGCTGCTCATCGGGCGGGGCCTTCCGTGCTGGTGGAGACGCGCAGGACGCGGTAGGCGGACCGGGAGGCGATCCGCTCGGCGGGGAAGCCCTGGCCGGTCAGCCACCGCTGGAGGGAGTCGGAGCCGAGGTGCTTCTGGACGACGAGGTGGGCGAGGCCGCCGGGGGAGAGGCGGGGGAGCCAGGCGAGGAGCAGATCGTGCAGGGCGGCCTTGCCGATGCGGATCGGCGGGTTCGACCAGATCGCGGCGAACCGCAGCGCGGGGTCGATCTCGTCCGCCAACCTGAACCTTACATTGTCAAGGCCCGCGGTTTTGGCGTTGCTCTCGGCGATCTCCAACGCCCGCCGATTGACGTCAACGCCCCAGACCATCGCCGAAGGGGAGCGCTTGGCGAGGGTGAGCGCGATGGGCCCGTACCCGCAGCCCAGGTCGAGGAGGTCGCCGTCCTGCGGGGGCGGGGGGACGGTCTCCAGCAGGACGCGGGTGCCGGGGTCGACGCGGTCGGGGGAGAACATGCCGCTGTCGGTGTCGAGCCGCAGGTGCAGGTCGGGCAGGACGAGGTCGACGGTGCGGCGCCTGGCGGCGGCGCCCGGCCGCTCGGTGAAGTAGTGATCCCCCACGGCCGCCGACGCTATCAGGGCAGGCGGGAGAACCAGACCAGGGAGACGCCGCCGGCGGCGAAGGCGAACAGCAGCGCGATGCCGGTGTAGCGGGCGGCGACGTCGCGGTGCTCGGTCTTGAATCCGAGGGAGCTGCCGATGTTGCGGTAGACGTCGTCGAGCTGCCCGGCGTCGGCGGCTTCGTAGGCCTTGCCCTCGGTGCTGTCGGCGAGGGTCCGCAGCGTCTCCTTGTTGACCGACACGCTGGTGGTCTCGCCCTCGATGTCGACGGTGCCGTAGGGGGTGCCGAACGCGATGGTGGAGACGGGGATGTGGGCGACGCGGCTGGCGTCGATGGCCTCCTGCACGGACCGGCCGGTGGTGTTGTCCCCGTCGGACAGCAGCACGATGTGCGCGGGCGGCGGGTCCTGCCGGGCCTCGGCGTCGAACGACCGGACGGCCTGCAGGGAGGTGAACACGGCCTCGCCGATGGCGGTGCGCTTGGCCAGGACGAGCTGGTCGAGGGAGGCGATGGCGGCCTCCCGGTCGGCGGACGGCGCGGCGACGAGGTTGGCGCTGCCGGCGAACGCGACGACGCCGACGTTGAAGCGGGCGGGCAGGTCGCCGATGAACTTCTTGGCGGCGGCCTTGGCCGCCTCGAACCGGCTGGGTGAGACGTCCCTGGCCATCATGGACAGCGACACGTCCACGGCGACCATGATGGTGGCGCGGTCGCGGGGCACCTTCACCGACGTCGCGGGCCGCGCGAACCCGACCATCATCAGGGTGATCATGGCGAGGAACAGGACGGCGGCGACGTGCCGGCGCCAGCCGGGCCGTTTCGGGGCGACCTGCGACAGCAGCGCGAGGTTGGTGAAGCGCACGGCGTACCGCTGCCGGCGCAGCTGGACGAGCACGTAGGCGGCGGCGAGCAGCGGCAGGAGGCCGAGCAGCCAGAGGCGTTCGGGTGACAGGAAGGTCATGGGCGCACTCCCGCTGTGGTGACTGGCCGGCCGGCGGCGCGGCGCTGGCGGAGGGCGAAGCGTGCGACGTCGGCGATCCAGTCGCGGTCGGTGCGCAGGACCAGGTGGTGGGCGCCGCAGCGGCGCAGGGCGGCGCGGGTGCGCTCGCGCTGGGCGGCGGCCGCGGCGGCGTACCGTTCGCGGACGCGGCGGCTGAGCACGATCTCGTGGACGGTCCCGGTCTCGGGGTCGGCCATCTCGACGAGTCCGACGTCGGGGAGGTCGAGTTCGCGGGGGTCGATGATCTCGACGGCGAGGACCTGGTGGCGGGCGGCGAGGCGGCGCAGCGGGCGTTCCCAGTCGGGGCGGCCGTCCTGTCCCGCGGGGGCGGGGTCGGCGCCGTCGGGGGCGAGGAAGTCGGAGATGATCACGCGGAGGCCGCGGCGGGTCTGGCCGCGGTGCAGGGAGGTGATGGCGGCGGCGAGGTCGCGGGGGGCGGCGGCGGTGCGGGCGGTGTCGGCGCGGTGGGCGCCGTCGTGGACGGACTGGGCGTCCAGGACGGCCTGCAGGAGGGCGTAGAGGGCGGCTTTGCCGGTGCGGGCGGGCCAGCGGCGCATTCCGTCGGCGTGCAGCAGGTAGGCGCCGGCGCGGTCGCCGAGGCGGACGGTGAGGAAGCCGACGGCGGCGAGGGCGGCGACGGCGAGGTCGCGTTTGATCATGGTCCCGGTGCCGAAGTCCATGCTGGGGGTGAGGTCGACCAGGGCCCAGGCCTCGAGTTCGTGGTCGGCGACGAGGTCGCGGACGTGCGGGGTGGTGGTGCGGGCGGTGACGGCCCAGTCCATGTGGCGGACGTCGTCCTCGCCGGGCTGGTAGAGGCGGGCTTCGGCGAGTTCGGTGCCGGGGCCGGGGATGAGGCCGAGGTGCTCGCCGTTGAGCAGGCCGTCGAGGCGGCGGGTGACCTGGAGTTCCAGCCGCCGCAGGGTGCGTTCGGGGGCGAGGTGGGCGAGCTTGCCGCCGCGCCGCCGCCTGCCGGGGGTGGGGCGGGTGGTCATGCGGTCGTCACCGCCGCCGCTCCGTGGTTCCAGACCACGCGGGGCGGGGGGACGGCGGTGAGGATCTGGGCGATGACGTCGCCGGGGTCGATGCCGTCGGCGAGGGAGTCGAAGGTGAGGACGAGGCGGTGGGCCATGACGTCGCGGGCGACGGCGCGGACGTCGTCGGGCAGGACGTAGTCGCGTCCGGACAGCAGGGCGAGGGCGCGGGCGGCGGAGGCCAGGCCGAGGGTGGCGCGGGGGCTGGCGCCGATCTCGATGACGCTGCGCAGGTCGGGCAGGCGGTACTGGTCGGGTTCGCGGGTGGCCATGACGAGCCGGACGATGTAGTCGGCGATGAGTTCGTGGACGGAGACCTCTTCGGCGGCGCGCTGGAGGCCGGCGAGGCGGTCGGTGTCGAGGATCTGGGCGGCTTCGGGCGGGTCGACGCTCATCCGCTGGAGGATCTGGAGTTCCTCGTGGGCGGCGGGGTGGTGGACGTCGATCTTCATGAGGAAGCGGTCGCGCTGGGCTTCGGGGAGGGGGTAGACGCCTTCGGACTCGATGGGGTTCTGGGTGGCGAGGACGATGAAGGGTCTGGGGAGGGGGTAGGTGTTGCCGCCGAGGGAGACCTGGCGTTCGGCCATGACCTCCAGGAGGGCGGACTGGACTTTGGCGGGGGCGCGGTTGATCTCGTCGGCGAGGACGAAGTTGACGAAGACGGGGCCGAGCTCGACGTCGAACTGCTCGGTGGAGGGGTGGTAGATGCGGGTGCCGACGATGTCGGAGGGGACGAGGTCGGGGGTGAACTGGAGGCGGGCGAAGGTGCCGCCGACGACGTCGGCGAGGGTGCCGACGGCGAGGGTCTTGGCGACGCCGGGGACGCCTTCGATGAGGCAGTGGCCGCGGGCGAGGAGCGCGACGATCATGCGTTCGACCATGTGGTCCTGGCCGACGATGACCTTCTTGACCTCCGCGAGGGTGTTCTGCAGGAGTTCCGCGGCCTCGTCCACGTCGGTGGCGGGGATGGTCATGGTGGGAGTCCCCTCGCTGTCCCTGGTGGCCGCTGGCGGGCCTGTCCGTCGTGTGCCGGGTGGGTGTGTTACGACCCTACGCGATCACTTGTACCCGTTCGTTCGGGATACGTGCGCGCGGGCGATGATCGGTTCAGGGGCGTTCCATGGGGGTGCGCTGGGGGCGGCCCGGTCGGCGGGCGTAGTCGGCGGGCGTAGTCGGCGGGGGTGGTCGCCGGGGCGCGGCCGGGGGGGCGCGGTTGTTAGTGTTGCGGCCATGTCGAGGCCGTTGCCGCCGGGTGACCCCGTTCAGCTGGGGCCGTTCCGTCTGTCGGCGCGCCTGTCGGAGACCGCCGCGGGGATCGTGTTCCTCGGGGTGGACGGTGCGGGGCGGCGCGCGAGCGTGGCGGTGCTGAACCGCGGCGCGGCGGGCGACGCGGCGGCGCGGGACCGGTTCCGTGCGGCGATCAACGCGGCGGTTCCGGCGGCGGGCCGGGCGGGGGTCGGGCCGGGCCGTGGACCGGCGGCCGGGCCGGAGGGTGCGGCGCCGGTGGTGGCGGCGCAGCCGGACGGGCCGGCGCCGTGGGTGGCGACGCTGTACGAGGCCGATCGGGCGGGGGCCGAGCGTTTCCTGGAGCCGGTGGTGTTCCAGGGGTCGGGCCGCACGTGGTGGGGCGGGCGGCGGCGGGGGCCGCAGTTCCAGCCGTACTGGCTGGGGTCGGGGGAGCCGGCGCTGGAGGAGCCGCCGCGGCCGGCGCCGGCGGTTCCGGCCCCGGTGGGGGAGCGTGCGCCGGAGCGGAACCTGGTGGCGGGGGTCTTGGGGCTGGCGGCGGGGCTGCTGGTGCTGGTGCTCTTGCTGGCGGTGCTGTTCGCGTGCCGGCCGGAGGTGGAGGAGCCGCCGCCTGCTCCGCCGGAGCCGACGCCGTCGTTCCCGCAGCCTCCGCAGGCTCCGCGGTCGCCGCGGCCGGGGACTCCGAGCCCGTCGCCGTCGCAGGGGCCGTCGACGCCGGCGCCGAGCCCGTCGCCGTCGGGTTCGCCGTCGGGCAGCGGCGGCGGTGACGACGGCCCGCCGCTGTGACGGGCGCGCGGGTGGCCGTGCGCTGATTGCGGGCCGCGGGGGCCGCCGGCGGGTGAATTCCCGTTGCGCGGGTGGGGCGCGGGCGGTGAGGATGGGCGGATGGTGGAGAGTCTGCTGGCGTTCGTGGGTGCTGCGGTGCTGGTCGCGATGGTGCCGGGTCCGAGCACGGTCGTGATCATGCGGGAGTCGATGCGGTCGGGGCGGCGCTGCGGCCTGGCGACGGTGCTGGGCAACGAGACGGGCGTGCTGCTGTGGGGGTTGGCGGCGGCGGTGGGCCTGTCGGCGCTGCTGGCGGCGTCGCGGCTGGCGTACGACGGGCTGCGCGTCGCGGGCGCGGCGGTGCTGGTGTGGTTCGGGGTGCGGGCGCTGCTGCAGGCGCGGCGCGGCGGCCGGCGCGGTGAGGCGTCCGGTGAGGCGTCCGGTGAGGCGTCCGGTGAGGTGTCGGGCGGCCCGTCCGGCGGCCCGTCCGGCGGGGCGGGGGCGGAGCCGGAGGGCGGCGCGGGGCTGCCGGGGTGGCGGTACTACCGGCTGGGGCTGGTGACGAATTTCGCCAACCCGAAGGCGGGGGTGTTCGCGGTGTCGTTCCTGCCGCAGTTCGTGCCGGCCGGGTGGCCGGTGGTGTGGGTTCTGGTGGGGTTCTCGGTGCTGTGGGCGTTCATCGACCTGGCGTGGTACACGGTGGTGGTGTGGCTGGTGGGGGCGGCGCGGCGGGTGCTGGGCCGGCCGGCGGTGCGGCGGCGGCTGGAGCAGGTGTCGGGCGTGGTGCTGGTGGGCCTGGGGGTGCGGCTGGCGGTGGAGGCGCGCTGAGTCCCGCCGGGCGTTTTGGCACATTTCCATGATCACTTTTGTGGGGGCGGGTCGTAGCCTGGGGCGATGACCGCACTGGATGACCTGGCCGGCCGGTACGCCGACGAGTTCGCGGCGCTGGATCCGTGCCTGGCGGCGCTGATGGGGATCGCGGGGCAGGACGCGGGGCTGACCGACTACGGCCCGGACGGGGTGGCGGCGCGGGCGGAGCTGGTGCGGCGGACGCTGGCCGAGCTGGGCCGGGTGCCGGTGGAGGGCGAGGCGGGGCGGGTCGCGGCGGCGGTGATGCGCGAGCGGCTCGAGGTCGAGGTGGCGTTGGACGAGGCGGGGGTGCGCGACGGTTTCCTGGACACCACCGACGGGCCGGTGCAGCGGCTGCGGATGGCGGTGGAGCTGCTGGACCGGGGGCCGCAGACCGACTGGGCGGCGCTGTGCGCGCGGTTGCGGGCGCTTCCGGGGGCGCTGGCGGGGCTGCGGGTGTCGCTGGAGCGGGCGTGCGCGAAGGGGCGGGTCGCGGCGCGGCGGCAGGTCGTCCGCAACGCGCGCGAGTGCGCGGAGTTCCCGGCGTATCTGGCGGGCCTGGCGTCGCGGCGGGGCGCCGGTGCGCCCGCGGGCGCGGCGGGGGAGGAGCTGGCGGCGGCGGTTCGGGGCGCGTCGGCGGCGCTGGCGGAGTTCGGGTCGTTCCTGACCGGGACGCTGGCGCCGCGGGCGCCGGAGCGGGACGCGCTGGGCGCCGACCGGTACCGGCTGGGGGTGCGGGACTTCCTGGGGACGGAGCTGGATCTGGCGGAGACGTACGCGTGGGGCTGGGAGGAGCTGGCGCGGATCGAGGCGGAGATGGCGGACGCGGCGGCGGAGATCCTGCCGGGGGAGCCGCTGCCGGCGGTGATGGCGGCGCTGGACGCCGATCCGGCGTACCGGGTGGCGGGTGCGGAGGCGTTCCGGGGGTGGATCCAGGAGCTGGCGGACCGGGCGATCGCTGATCTGGACGGGGCGCATTTCGACATCCCCGAGCCGCTGCGGCGGATCGAGTGCCGGATCCCGCCGGTGGAGTCGGGGATCTACTATCTGGCGCCGGCGGAGGACCTGTCGCGTCCGGGGACGGTGTGGTGGACGGTGCAGGACCCGGCGGCGGAGATCGTGACGTGGACGGTGCCGACGACGATGTTCCACGAGGGGGTGCCGGGCCATCACCTGCAGCTGGGGGTGACGACGCTGAACCCGCGGCTGAACCGGTTCCAGCGGGTGTCGAGCGAGCTGCATCCGGGGCATTCGGAGGGGTGGGGCCTGTACGCGGAGCGGCTGATGGACGAGCTGGGGTACTACGCCGATCCGGCGCACCGGCTGGGGATGCTGGCGGGCGGGCAGCGGTTCCGGGCGGCGCGGGTGATCTTGGACATCGGGCTGCATCTGGAGCTGCCGATCCCGGCGGGGGCGGGGTTCCACGAGGGGGAGCGGTGGACGCCGGAGCTGGGGTTCGCGTTCCTGCGGTCCCGCAAGGGGCCCGATCCCGATTCGGTGGTGGCGTTCGAGATCGACCGGTACCTGGGGCGTCCGGGGCAGGCGATCGCCTACAAGCTGGGGGAGAGGGTGTGGCTGGAGGCGCGTGAGGCGGCGCGGCGGCGGGCGGGCGCGGCGTTCGATCTGAAGGAGTTCCACCGCAGGGCGCTGGATCTGGGGCCGATGGGCCTGGACCTGCTGCGCGCCGAGCTGGAGCGCGTCTGAGTCCGGCGGACCGGACACGACGGACCGGAGGACGGACCCGGGGGGCGGACCCGGGGGGCGGGAGGTCAGACGGGTTCGGAGGGGCGGGCGAGGGCGGCGGCGCCGGTCTCGCGGAGCCACCGGCGGGCGCCCAGGTGCGCTTCGCCGCCGCCGGTCCGGCGGGTCGCCGCGGAGTCGCTGCCGGTGCCGGAGTCGGTGCCGGAGTCGGAGTCGGTGGTGCCGGCCGGAGGGTCGTCGGGGGTGCGGGCGATGTGGCAGGCCCGCTCGTCGCCGTCGTCGAGGACGTGCTTGACGTAGTGGGGAGGCCACCGCAGCAGCATGCGGCGGCCGCAGGTGGGGCAGGCCCATTCCTCCAGCCCGGACCCCGCGGTCCGTACCATCCGCATCTCATGCGTCTTCTGCACGGTCCTGACCCCCTCGGCCTCCGGCGCTTCGCCGGCCCGCCGTCCGCGCGTTCCGGAAAACGCTTGTGAGTCTGTGATTTCCCACGTCAAGCCGGTTAAACGGCTGAGGCAAGGGGCTTTAAGGTCGATGTCACCGGTGTTGCGGGCGGTCCGGAACGCCGGTGAGGGCGTCGTGGACGGCCGCGCCGATCGCGGCGATGCCCTCGGCGGGGCGGCGCGCGAACGCGCCCCAGCCGAGGAAGCCGTGGTCCAGCCCGGTGCCGGGGACGAGGGTGACGGGGACGCCGGCGGCGCGGAGCCGGGCGGCGTGCCGCTCGGCCTGGGGGCGCAGCCGGTCGTGCTCGGCGGTGGCGATGACCGCGGGCGGCAGGCCGGCCGGGTCGGGGTCCAGCAGCGGGGAGACGTCGGGGCGGGTGCGGTCGGTGCCGCGCAGGTAGGCGCGCAGGGCGCGGTCGACGCCGGAGCGGGGCAGTTCCAGTCCGTCGGGGTCGGGCAGCGGCGGGGGGACGGCCCGCAGGTCGAGCGCCGGGTACAGCAGCACCTGCAGGGCGGGCCGGCAGGGGCCGGGGGCGCGCAGGATCCCGGCGGCCGCGGCGGCGATCTGCCCTCCGGCGCTGTCGCCGGCCACCCCGATCCGCGCGGGGTCGGCGCCGAGGAGGTCGGCGTTGCGGACGGCCCAGCGGACGGCGGCGACGGCGTCGTCCACGGCGGCGGGGAAGGGGTCCTCGGGCGGGCGCCGGTAGCCGACCGACAGCCACGCGACGCCGCTGGCGACGGCGAGGGCCCGCACGACCGGGTCGTAGGAGTCGACGTCGCCGAGCACCCATCCGCCGCCGTGGAAGTACACCAGCAGCGGCGCGGGGGTGCGGGGGGTGTGCAGGTAGAGCCGTGCGGGCAGCGGCCCGGCGGGGCCGTCGACGGTCAGGTCCCGGACGGTGCGCACGGGCGGGCGGGGTGAGCGGGCGAGGTCGGCGGCGTGCTCGCGCCGCGCGTCCTGGACCGTCCCGCCGGACTCGCCGGTCTCGGCGGGGTCGGCGAGGCGGCGGCGCAGGAACGCCAGGTACTCCGGATCGCGTCCCGTCACACCCGGGAGCCTACCGACCTGAGCGGGGCGTCCCGGGCGGGCGGCGCGGCGGGAAAAGCCGTTGCGGCGCGCGGCGCGGCGGAGGCACTCTGATCATGCGGCCGCCGCGGATCCCGTCCCCGCGTCACCCTGGGGGCGGGGTCCCGCGCAGCGGCCCGGAACCGGGCGCCGCCTCCTCGCTCAGCGGCCCCCGCTCAGCCGCCCCCCGCTCGGCGGGCCGCGCGGTCAGCCGGCGGCGCGCAGGCGGGACTCCAGGGCGTCCAGGTCGGGGACGAACCACACGTGGCCGGCCGCGTTCGACTCGCGCACCAGCGCCGCCAGCGCCGGGCTGGCGGCGGCATGGGCGGACACGTCCCCGACGACGGCCAGCCGCACCCGGTAGTTGACGAACTTCTGCATGACCTCCCCGGCGAACCGGGTGCCGAGGGCGAAGAACCGCTCGTCCAGCCGGGACGCCGGAACCGCCACCGCCTCGGCGCCCAGGTAGGTCGCGCCGATCAGGTCGAGGGCGTCGCGCTCGGTGGCGATCGGCGGCCCGTCCGGGTCGCACACCAGCACCCTGGTGCCGCCCAGCTCCTGGATCTGGTCAGCCATCGGCCCGCTCCCCCTCCAGCAGCGCGTTCCCGCCGCCGATCACCTCGTCCAGCAGGCGGAGCAGGTCCGCGGTCGCGGCGGCCCCGCCCAGGACCACGATCTTCATCCGGCGCCGCTCGGCGTCGTGGACGACCTGCAGCCGCAGCGCCCGCGCGGGGCCGCCGGTGTTCGCGGCCGCCTGCACGAGGGTGGCCAGCCGGGCGGCCGCGTCCGGCCCGACCCCGTCGACCTGCACGATGCTGGACACCTCCACCGCCGGCGCGGCGGGCGGCGCCGGGCGCCCGGTCAGGGCTTCCACGTCGGCGGGCGCGATCCGGTACTGCCTGCCGATCCGCACGGCGTTCAGCCGGCCGTCCCGGATGTAGCCGCGCACCGTCCGCACGTGCAGCCCGAGAAGGTCCGCGACCTCCTCCACCGAGTACATTCTCTCCGCCATCACTCCCCAAACTACCCTACGAATGGGACCGATAGGGAGGTTTAGGGAGTCGGGCGGGGTCGGCGGGGCCGGGTCAGGCGCGGGGCCGCGGGGCGTCGGGGAGGGCGCCGGCGATGCAGTCCAGGACGCGCTCCAGGCCGTAGCGGAACTGCTCCTCGCTGGTCATGTGGGGTATGCGCGCGTCCTTGACGATGCGCTCGAACATCGGGTACCGGCCGGTCTCCATGAGCGTGCGGACGTAGGGGGCGCTCTGCATCATCCAGCGCTCGGGGGTCATCCCGTGCTCGCGCATCTCGCGCCGCCACTCGATCTCGCCGCGCACGACGCGCTCGACGTAGCCGGTGAGCATGTCCAGCAGGGTGACCATCTCGTCGATCGGGATGCCGACGTCCAGGGCGCCGAACGCGAACTCCAGCAGCCGCAGCCGGTTGGGGCCGAGCGTGGCGGTGGGGCGGTGCAGGTCCGCCAGCCAGGGGTGGCGCAGCCACATCTCGCGGGTGCTCTCCGCGATCAGCCTCAGGTCGGCCCGCCAGTCGCCCGAGGGCCGCTCGGGCAGGTCGGCCTCCAGCAGCACGTGGTCGGCCATCAGGTCCAGCAGGTCGTCGCGGGAGGGCACGTAGCGGTACAGCGACATCGCGCCGGTGCCGAGCTCGGCGGCGATGCGGCGCATCGAGGCGGCCTCCAGGCCGTCGGCGTCGGCGATGCGGACCGCGGCCTCGGTGATCTGGGCGCGGCTGTAGGCGGGGCTCGGCCCCCGGCCCTGCCGCTCGGGGATCGACCAGATGCTCACCTGCCGCTCGGCGCGTGCCACCGGACCTCCTCGTCGTCTTCATGAGCATCCTAGTTGCGTACACCGTACCCGGTTGTCTACCGTGGTCTGCGTACACCGTACCCAGAGGAGGGTGTCGTGACCGACGAACCGATCGTGGCCGCCGAGGCGCTGCGCAAGCGCTACGGCGCCACCCAGGCCCTGGACGGCCTCGACCTCGCCGTCCCCGCCGGGACCGTCTGCGGGCTCCTCGGCCCCAACGGCGCCGGCAAGACCACCGCCGTGCGGATCCTGGCGACCCTCGCCGACGCCGACTCCGGCCGCGCCCGCGTCGCCGGGTACGACGTCGCCCGCCGGCCCGACGAGGTCCGCGCCCGCATCGGGCTGGCCGGGCAGCACGCCGACGTCGACGAGAAGCTCACCGGCCGCGGCAACCTGCGCATGTTCGGCCGCCTCTACCACCTGCCGCGGCGCGAGGCCCGCCGCCGCGCCGACGAGCTGCTGGAGCGGTTCGGGCTGGCCGAGGCCGCCGACCGGCAGGTCGCCGGCTACTCCGGCGGCATGCGCCGCCGCCTCGACCTGATCACCAGCCTGATCCTGCGGCCCCAGGTGCTGTTCCTGGACGAGCCCACCACCGGCCTGGACCCCCGCAGCCGCGGCGAGATCTGGGACGCCGTCCGCGGCCTGGTCGCCGACGGCACCACCGTCCTGCTCACCACCCAGTACCTGGACGAGGCCGACCGGCTCGCCGACGACATCGCCGTCGTCGACCACGGCCGCGTCATCGCCACCGGCACCCCCGACGAGCTGAAGTCCTCCATCGGCGACCGCCTCGACGTCGTCCTGGACGACCCCGCCGACGCCGGCGCCGCCGCCGCCGTCCTGCGCTCCCTCGCCGGCGCCCACCCCGTCCTGGACGGCGACCGCCTCTCGGTCGCGCTGCCCGCCGGGGCCGTCCGGCTCGCCGACGTCGTCCGCGAACTCGACCGCGCCGGCGTCGCCGCCGCCGACGCCGGGCTGCGCCGCCCCACCCTCGACGAGGTGTTCCTGCGCCTCACCGCCTCCGACGCCGCCGCCGGCACCGGCGCCACCGCGACCGGCGCCGCCGGCGAACACCGGGAGAAGGAGACCGTCCGATGACCGCGCTCACCGCGCCCGCCCCGCCCACCCGCGCCGGGCGGCTGCGCTGGACCCTCGCCGACGGCCTCACCCTCATCGGGCGCGAGCTGTCGCGCATCCGCCAGGAACCCGGCGAGCTCATCGCCGCGCTGATCTTCCCCGCCGTCATGGTCGTGCTGTTCGGGTACGTGTTCGGCAGCGCCATCGCCGTCCCCGGCGGCGGCGACTACCGCGAGTACCTCATGCCCGGCCTGTTCGCCATGGTCACCTTCACCGCCACCATGGCGGTCGCCATGCGGGTCGCCACCGACGCCTCCCGCGGCGTCATGGACCGGTTCCGCTCCATGCCGATGGCCCGCTCGGCCGTCCCGTTCGGGCACACCGGCGCCGAGATCCTCAACGGGATCCTCGGCATGGTCATCATGGCCACCGCCGGGCTCATCGTCGGCTGGCGCGCCCACAACGGGATCTGGCCCACCGTCGAGGCGTTCGCGCTGCTGGGCCTCATGCGGTACGCGCTGAGCTGGGCCGGCTGCTACCTCGGCCTGGTGGTCAAGAACGAGCAGACCGCCGACCAGCTCCTCCCGCTGGTGTTCCCCGTCACCATGCTGTCCAACTCCTTCGTCCCCACCGGCGGCATGCCCACGGCCCTGCAGGTCGTCGCCGACTGGAACCCCGTCAGCGCCCTCACCGCCGCCCTGCGCGACCTGTTCGGCAACCCCGGCGCGGCCGCCGCCGGCCAGGCATGGCCGATCGCCCACCCCGTCGCCGCCACCGCCGGGTGGGCGCTGCTGCTGCTCGCGGTGTTCGTGCCGCTGTCGGTGCGCACCTACCGGCACCGCGACCGGTGACACCCCGCGGCCCGCGGACGCCCAGACCGCGGGCCGCGGGGTGCCCTCACACCCGCGCGGCCGGCCGCCTCACCGGTCCCGCCCCCGCCCCCGGTCGCGGTCCCGGTACATGCGGCGCTGCGCCCTGCTGACCGACTTCCACCGGTTCTCCCGCTCGGCGCGCAGCCGCGCGTCGGTGCGCGACGCCGCCCACGCGTTCTCGCGCAGCAGCCGGCGGTAGCTGTCGAGGCGGCGGCGCGGCAGCGTCCCGTCCTCGACCGCGGCCAGCACCGCGCAGCCCGGCTCCGACAGGTGCGCGCAGTCGCCGAACCGGCACCCCGCGGCCAGCTCCTCCACGTCGGCGAACGTCCGCTCCAGGCCCTCCGACGCACCGAACAGGCCGACACCGCGCAGCCCCGGCGTGTCGATCAGCACACCGCCGCCCGGCAGCGGCAGCAGCTCCCGCCGCACCGTGGTGTGCCGGCCCCTGCCGTCGCTCTCGCGCACCGCGCCGGTCGCCAGGACCTCGGCGCCCAGCAGCGCGTTGCCCAGCGTGGACTTGCCCGCGCCCGACGGCCCGACCAGCGCCACCGTCCCGGTCAGCGCCGCGCGGACCGCGTCGACGCCGGCGCCGGTCGCGGCGCTGCACGCCACCACCTGAACGCCCGGCGCCGCGGCGGCGGCCTCGGCCGCCGCGCCGGCCGCGCCGGGCGCACGGTCGGCCTTGGTCAGCACGACCACCGGCCGCGCCCCGCTCTCCCAGGCCAGCGCCACCAGCCGCTCGATCCGCCCCGGAGCCGGGCGGGCGTCCAGCGGCACCGTCACCGCGACGGTGTCGACGTTGGCGGCCAGCACCTGGCCCCGCGAATCGCGCGCCGCCGACGCCCGCACGATCGCGGTCCGGCGCGGCAGCAGCGCCGCCACCGCCGGGCGCCCGCCCGGCCCGTCCGGGCGCAGCGCCGCCCAGTCGCCCGTGCACGGCGCCGCCGGCGGATCACCCGGCACGGCCGCCGTGGACAGCGCCGTCGTGGACAGCGCCGTCGTGGACAGCGCCGTCGTGGACAGCGCGGCCGTGGACGCCCGGGCCGGGCCGTCCTCGGCGACCACGTCGCACAGGCCGCGGTCCACCGCGGCCACGCGCGCGGGCACCAGACCCGCCGCGCGATAAGAGGAGAACACCTCGTCCAGGGCCTCGTCCCAGCCGTAGGCGGCCAGAAGGGACGGACCCGAGAAAGAAGAAGACACTGGTTTGGAACCCTTTGCGTGAAAAAGGGGACCCCGGCGTGAGGACGCCGCACCGTACGTGCGGGATCAGGTCAGCCGGCGGCCCCGGGGATGGGGACTGGCTGAGCGCTGCGCGCAGCAGCGACCGAGACGACGGCCATGCGTCCCCACCTCCTTCACGCTCACGCGCGACACTACCCGCCCGCCCCGCCGCCGCGCCAACCATTAACCCGCGCACGTGCGCACCGCGGCCCGGCCGGGCGGCATCACCCGCGCGGGGGAGGGGGATCGGCCGCGGCGGGGAGGCGCCGCCCGCCGAGACGGCGCAGCATCGTCGCCATGGCCGCCGCACCGCCCGCGCAGACCCGCGCCCCCGCGGCGCCGCCCCCCGGGCGGCGCCTGACCGCCGCCGCGATCTCCGGCGGCCTCACCGTCTACTTCGGGGTCGGGCTGCTGCAGATGATCTGGGAGCGGCTGCACGGCCGCGACCCGTTCCCGCCCGGCGGCGGCCTGGACCTTCCCGAGGCGTTCTTCTGGGTCGCCGTCCCCGCCTACCTGGCCTGGGGCGCCGGGATGGCCGCCGCCGCCCGCGGCTACGCCCGCCGCACCCGCCGCCCGTGCCGCGCCTGCGGGCGGTGACCGCCGACACCGCCGGCCGCGCGGCCGGGGGAGTGACGGCGCCGGACGGAAGTTATGGTGATTTGGGGGGCGCATCGCGATGAGGGGCATGGCCGTGGACGACAACGACCGGCACGACGACGACCAGCACGACGACCAGCACGACGACCGGCAGGACGACCGGCGCGAGCACGACCGGCAGGACGACCGGCGCGACGACCGCCGCGAGGAGCGGCCGGGCGCCGACCGGCCGGAGGCGGGGCTCGCCGAGCGGGCCCGGCGCGCCGACCGGGACGCCGCGCAGCTGCTGGAGGAGATCTGGGACGGGCTGGCCCCGGCCGCCGCGTCCGCCGCGCGCGCCGCCGCGCACGCCGGGCAGCCGGTCCGCGACGCCGCGCGGGACGCCGCCGCGCTCACCGCCGACCGCATCCTGGAGCAGGTGGCCGGCACCCCCGCCATGAAGGCGATCGAGGGCGCCGCGCGGGACGCCGCCGTCCGCGCCGCGCGCGCCGCCGCCGAGCGGGCCGTCGCCGAGGCCCGCGCCGCCGCGGCCGCCAACCCCGCCGCCGCCGGCGCGTTCGAGGCCGCCGCCACCGCCATGACCCTCGCCGAGCAGCTCGCCGAGCAGGCCGCCCGGCACCCCGTGGCGGCCGCCGCGCGGCGCCTCGCCGCCGAGAGCCCGCTGGCCCGCGCCGCCACCGCCACCGCCCTGGACACCGCCCGCGACGTCGCCGGCCGCACCGCGTCCGCGCCCGTCGTGCAGGCCGCCACCCGGCTCGTCGTGGACGCCGCGATCGACACCGTCGCCGGCGCCGCAGCCGACGCCGCCATGACCGCCGCCCGCGACGTCGTCGCCCGGGTCGTCCGCGAGACCGCCGAGCAGGCCGCCCGCGACGTCGCCGCCGCCCTGCGCGACACCGCCCGCGACACCGCCCGCGAGACGGGCCTGGCCGCCGAGCTGGAACCGCTCGCCGGCGCCGCCGCCGGGCTCGCCACCCGCGCCGCCGGGTCCGAGGCCGCCCGCACCGCCGCCGGCGTGCTCACCGCCGCCGCGGGCAGCGCCGTCGCCCGCACCGCCCGCGACCTGGCCGCCCGCGCCGCGTCCCGCACCGCCGCCGCCGCGATGGAGGCCGTCCTGCGCGAACTGCTGCGCGACGCGCTCAAACTCGCCATGCGGGAACGGCTGCGCGGCATGATCCTCGACGTCTCCCGCGACGTCGTCGTGGACGTCGCCAAGACCACCTGGACCGCCGCGACCCGCCCCGCCCCCGGCACCGCCCCGGTCGAGAGCACCGTCAGGGCCACCGTCGTCGAGGGCGACGTGTGGGCGCTGGCCACCGCCGAGACCACCGTCACGACCGCCGGAGCCGCGGTCGGCACGGCCTCCGCGACCGGGGACCCCTGGGCCCTGGCCACCGCCGAGGCCACCGCCGAGGCCACCGCTCGCGCCACCGTGGAGATCACCGCGGAGACCCAGGCCGACACAGATGCCCGCACAGGGGCCGGCGCAGGGGCCGGCGCGGGGGCGGACACGCCGCCCGGGTCCTGAAACGGCGCTCAGAACATTCTGAGAGAACCATGAGAAACCGCCTCCGGCGGACGGGCCGCCCACCGGCACTGTCTACCGTGTGTGCATGCAGCCCGACACCCGGGGAGCCGGGCCCGCGCGGATCCTGGTCGTGGACGACGAACCCGCCGTCCGCGAGTCGCTGACCAGCAGCCTGGAGTTCGAGGGATACCTGGTCGCCGGGGCCGCCGACGGCGTCGCGGCGCTCGACCAGGTCGAACGGCGGGCCCCCGACCTGGTCGTCCTGGACGTCCTCATGCCGCGGATGGACGGCCTGACCGCCTGCCGCCGGCTGCGCGCCCTCGGCGCCACCATGCCGGTGCTGATGCTCACCGCCCGCGACATGGTCGGCGACCGCGTCACCGGCCTGGACGCCGGCGCCGACGACTACCTGGCCAAGCCGTTCGAACTCGACGAGCTGCTCGCCCGCGTCCGCGCCCTGCTGCGCCGCGCCGCCATGAACACCGCGCCCACCCCCGCCGGAGCCGCCGCCGGGAGCACCGGCGCCGTGCTGGCGTTCGGCGACCTGCGCATGGACACCCTCACCCGCGAGGTCACCCGCGCCGGCCGGCCCGTCGAGCTGACCCGCACCGAGTACATGCTGCTGGAGATGTTCCTGGCCCACCCCCGCCAGGTCCTCACCCGCGAGCAGATCCTGGAGACCGTGTGGGGGTTCGACTTCGAACCCGCCTCCAACTCCCTGGACGTGTACGTGATGTACCTGCGGCGCAAGACCGAGGCAGGCGGGCTGCCGCGGCTCGTGCACACCGTCCGCGGCGTCGGGTACGTGCTGCGCGCGGCGGCGTCCCCATGAACCGGGCGGCGCCGGCCGCCCGGGCGTCCGCGGCCCGGGCCCCGGTGACCCGGCGGCTCACGCTGCGCACCCGGCTGGCGCTGCTGACCGCCGCCGCCGTCGCGCTCGCCGTCGCCGCCTGCGCCACCGCCGGGTGGCTGCTCACCCGCAACCAGCTCTACACCGAGCTCGACCGGCGGCTGGCCGCCACCACCGGCGGGCCGCCCGGACCCGAGCACGACCGCCCGTTCCGCGGCGCCGCCCAGCGGATCGAGGACGCCCTGGCCCGCTGCTCCCACGACCCCTCCGCCAGCCTCAACCCGCCGCCCGGCCCCTTCGAGATGACCCAGGCGGTGACCGCCGACGGGCGGCGCTGCACCCTGCCCGGCTCCGGGGCGCTGCGCGTCACCGCGCAGGACGTCGAAGTCGCCCGCGGCGAACGCGGCCACGCCTACCACGACGGCACCGGCACCACCGCCGGCGGCGGCACCGACCACGTCCGCGTCCTCACCCGCTCCTTCCGCGCCGCGGACGGAACCCAGGCCGCGGTGTCCTACGCCATCTCCCTGGACGAGGTCGAGGGGCCGCTGGACAACCTCGCGCTGCTGCTCACCGCCGTCACCGCCCTGGGCGTGCTGGTGTCGGCCGCCGCCGGCCTGGCGATCGCCCGCGCGTCGCTGCGGCCGGTGGACGAGCTGACCGGCGCCGCCGAGCACATCGCCCGCACCGAGGACCTCGCCACCCGCATCCCCGCGGAGGGCACCGACGAGATCGCCCGCCTGTCGCGCTCCTTCAACGCCATGACCGCCGCGCTGGCCGCGTCCCGCGAACGGCAGCGGCAGCTCATCGCCGACGCCGGGCACGAGCTGCGCACCCCCCTCACCAGCCTGCGCACCAACATCGACCTGCTGCTGCGCGCCGAGGCCACCGGCCGCAACCTGCCCCCCGACGCCCGCCGCACCCTGCTCACCGGCGTCAAGGCGCAGATGCGGGAGCTGTCCAGCCTCGTCGGCGACCTGCTGGAACTGGCCCGGCCCGCCGACGCGCGGCCCGCCCGCGAGACCGTCGCCCTGCACGACGTCGCCGCCCGCGCCGTGGCGCGCGCCCGGCTGCGCGGCCCCGGCCTCACCGTCGAATCCCGCGCCGACCCCTGGTACGTGCACGGCGACCCGGCGTCCCTGGAACGCGCCGTCGTCAACCTGCTGGACAACGCCGTCAAGTTCAGCCCGCCCGGCGGCACCGTCACCGTCCGGCTCGCCGGCGGGGAGCTGACCGTCCGCGACCGCGGCCCCGGCATCCCCGCCGAGGACCTCCCGCACGTGTTCGAGCGGTTCTGGCGGTCCCCGTCCGCGCGGAGCCTGCCCGGCTCGGGGCTCGGGCTGTCCATCGTCGCCCGCGTCGTCGCCGAGACCGGCGGCCGAGTGACCCTCGAACCCGCCCCCGGCGGCGGCACCCTGGCCCGCGTCCGCCTCCCCGGCACCCCCGCACCCCCCGACTGACCCCGCCGACCGACCCCGCCGACCGACCCCGCCGACCGACCCCGCCGACCGACCCCGCCGACCGACCCCGCCGACCGACCCCGCCGGGGCCGCGCTGCCCCGCGGTTTCTCATGGCGCGTTAATCGGCGCCTCACCCGCCTCCCACGGCCGCCGCCGAACCTCGGCCCCATGAGTCGCCTCATCACCGAACCGGGCACGCCCGCCGAGCCGCCGCCCCGCCACGACCGCGGGGACCGGCGGCGGCTGGTCGAGGTGGTCGTCCCCGTCCACAACGAAGAACGCGTCCTGGCCGCCAGCGTCGAACGCCTCCACGCCTACCTGGCCGCCACGTTCCCCTACCCGTTCCGCATCACCGTCGCCGACAACGCCAGCACCGACGCCACCTGGCCGGCCGCCGAGGACCTGGCGGCCAGGCTCCCGCACGTGCGCGCCGTCCGGCTGGAGGACAAGGGCCGCGGGCGCGCGCTGCGGCACGTGTGGGGCGCCAGCGACGCCGACGTCGTCGCCTACATGGACGCCGACCTGTCCACCGACCTGGACGCGTTCCTGCCGCTGGTCGCCCCGCTCATCTCCGGGCACAGCGACCTGGCCATCGGGTCCCGCCTCACCCGCGGCTCCGCCGTCGTCCGCGGCCCCCGCCGCGAGATCATCTCCCGCTGCTACAACCTGCTGCTGCGCACCGCCCTCGCCGCCCGCTTCACCGACGCCCAGTGCGGCTTCAAAGCCGCCCGCACCGAGACCGTCCAGGCGCTGCTGCCCGCGGTGCAGGACGAGGCGTGGTTCTTCGACACCGAGCTGCTGCTGCTCGCCGAACGCAACGGGCTGCGCATCCACGAGGTCCCCGTCGACTGGGTCGACGACCCCGACAGCCGCGTCGACGTGCTGCGCACCGCCCTCGACGACCTGCGCGGCATGGCCCGCGTCGCCCGCCGCATGCTCACCGGCGCGTTCCGCGCCCCCGCCGCCCGGCCCGCGCCCGCCCTGCCCGCCGGGATGGGACGCCAGCTGCCCGCCTTCGCCGCCATCGGCGCCGCCAGCACCCTCGCGCAGCTCGCCCTGTTCGCCGCGCTGCGGACGGTCATGGGGCCGCTGTGGGCCAACGCCGTGTCCCTGACCGCCACCACCATCGGCAACACCGCCGCCAACCGGCGCTTCACCTTCGGCGTCACCGGCGCCCGCCGCGCCGCGCGCCACCAGCTCCAAGGCGGCGCCGCGTTCCTGCTCGCCCTGGCCCTGTCCACCGGCGGCCTCGCCGCCCTGCACGCCGCCGCGCCCGGCGCGTCCCGCGCCGTGGAGGCCGCCGCGCTCGTCACCGCCAACGCCGCCGCCACCCTGGCCCGGTTCCTGCTGATGCGCGCCTGGATCTTCCACCCCCGCCGTCTCGCCCCGCGCCCCGCCGCACACCCAGCCGCACACCCCGCCGCACACCCCGCCGCACACCCCGCCGCACACCCCGCCGCACACCCAGCCGCACACCCAGCCGCACACCCCGCCGCACACCGCACCGGAGGGACGCCCTCGTGACCGCCACCGCCACCGCGCCCGCCGGGCGGCGCGGCCCCGCCCCGGCCCGGCCCCTGCGGCGGCTGCTCCTCGGCGCCCCCGACGACCCCCGCTGGGCCCGGCCCGCCCTGTGGGCCGTCCTGATCGCCGCGGGAGCGCTCTACGGGTGGGGGCTGCCGGACGCCGGATACGCCAACGCCTACTACTCCGCCGCCGTCAAAAGCGGCACCCAGAGCTGGAAGGCGTTCTTCTTCGGCTCCCTGGACGCCGGCTCCTACATCACCGTCGACAAGCCGCCCCTGGCGCTGTGGGCGATGGGCCTGTCCGCCCGCGTCCTCGGATTCGGCACGTGGAGCCTGCTGCTCCCGCAGGTCGTCGAAGGCGTCGCCGCCGTCGCCGTCCTGCACGCGGCGGTCCGGCGCGCGTTCGGGCACGCCGCCGCGGTCACCGCGGCGGCCGTGCTCGCCCTCACCCCGATCACCGTCGCGATCAACCGCGACAACAACCCCGACACCCTCCTGGTCCTGCTGATGGTCGCCGCCGCCTGGGCCTGCCAGCGCGCCATCGCCGGCGGGCGGGCGCGGCCCCTGCTGCTCGCGGCGTTCCTGATCGGCTGCGGATTCAACACCAAGATGCTGCAGGCGTTCCTGCCCGTCCCCGCGCTGGCCCTGACCTACCTGGTCGCGGCGCGGCCGGGGATCCGGCGGCGGCTGGCGCACCTGGCCGCCGCCGGCGCCGTCCTGGCGGTCTCGTCGCTGTGGTGGGTCCTCACCGTCGACCTGATCCCCGCCCGCTCCCGCCCCTACATCGGCGGCAGCACCGACGGCACCGCCTTGGACCTGGTCATCGGCTACAACGGCCTCGGCCGCGTCCTCGGCCAGGACGGGCCGGGCGGACGCGGCGGCCCCGGGTTCGGCGGCGGGTTCGGCGGCGCGCCCGGCGCCGGGCGGCTGTTCAACGACATCCTCGGCGGCCAGATCTCCTGGCTGATCCCCTTCGCCGTCCTCGCCCTGGCCGCCGGGCTCGTCCTGCTGCGCCGCCGCCCCCGCACCGACCCCGCCCGCGCCGCGCTGATCCTGTGGGGCGGCTGGCTCGCCGTCCACTACGCCGTCTTCAGCTTCGCGCAGGGCACCTTCCACCCCTACTACTCCACCGCCATGGCCCCCGCCGTCGCCGCGCTCACCGGCGCCGGCGCCGTCCTGCCGGCCGCCGCGCACCGCCGGCCGGCGGCGTGGGGGTGGGTCCTGCCCGCCGGGACCGCCGCCACCGGGGCCTGGGCGTTCGTCCTGCTGGACCGCACCCCCGGCTGGCATCCGTGGCTGCGGTGGCTCGTCGCCGCCGCCACCGCCCTCGCCGCCGCCGCGCTCCTGGCCGGGCGGCTCATCCCGCGCACCCGGCCGCGCGCCGGGACATCTGCTGCGGCCGCGGGCCTCGTCCTCGCCGCCACCGCCGGGCTCGCCGGGCCGGGCGCCTATGCCGCGTCGGCCGCCTCCACCGCCTCCAACGGCACCGACCCGCTGGCCGGGCCGTCCGCGGGCAACCGGTTCGGCGGCCCGCGCGGACGCGGCGCCCCCACCGGCATGCCCGCCGGACGCCCCGGCACCCCGCCCGGCGCCATCCCCGGCGGGATGCCGGGAGCCATGCCCGGCCGGACGCCCGGCGGTCCCGGCGGGCAGCGGCCCCCGACGCCGCCCG
The DNA here is from genome assembly GCF_040302145.1 of Spirillospora sp. NPDC127506. Classification (NCBI taxonomy): domain Bacteria; kingdom Bacillati; phylum Actinomycetota; class Actinomycetes; order Streptosporangiales; family Thermomonosporaceae; genus Spirillospora; species Spirillospora sp. NPDC127506. The sequence goes on from NZ_JBEORG010000023.1 coordinate 59,769, forward strand.
GCGGGGATCAGCCCGGACGCGGGCCGCGCACCGGATCGGGCCGGTCCGGCGGGGGCGCCGACGACCGGATGATCTCCTACCTGCGGCGCAACCAGCGCGGCGCGACCTGGCTCGTCGCCGTCCCCAGCGCCCAGGAGGCGTCCTCGCTCATCCTGCGGACCGGGCGCCCCGTCATCGCCATGGGCGGATTCACCGGCGCCGACCCCGCCATGACCGTCGGCAAGCTCCAGCGGTACGTGCGGGAGGGCAGGCTCCGCTACGTCCTGCTCGGCGGCCGCACGGGCCCCGGCGGCGGCGCGGCCTCCGGCGTCACCGCCTGGATCCGGCAGAACGCCGCCCTCGTCGACGCGAGCGAATACGGCGGGACCGCCGGCACCGGAACCTCCGACGGCGGCGGCGCCCGGCTCTACAGGCTGCGCTGACCCGCACCGACCACGGCGAACACCACATCAACCCCACCGACCCCGACCCCGGCCCCGCAGGCCGCCCCGGACGGGACGACCCGGGGGCGGGGGACCGGGGGGCGGGGGACGCCTGCGCCCCGAGCGCCGCCGCACCGCCGTGTGCCGCCTCGGCTCAGGATGACCGGCGTGGTGTAGTGGAGGGGAGCACGGCACCAGCGCCGAGGAGCAGGGAGTGAGCCGATGGCCGAGACGCTCGACGACACCGCCGTCGCGGAACGCCTGCGCGGGCTGCCCGCCTGGGCCCGGGACGGCGACGCCATCCGCAGGCAGGTCAAGGCGCCCTCGTTCCTGGCGGGGATCGACGTCGTCACCGACGTCGCACGCGCCGCCGAGGACGCCGACCACCACCCCGACATCGACATCCGCTGGCGCACCCTGACCTTCACGCTGTCCACGCACAGCGCCGGCGGCATCACCGCCAAGGACTTCGACCTCGCCGGCAAGATCGACGAGATCGCCGCCCGGCACGGCGCCGGGTAGGGGCCGCGGTGGCCGTCCAGGTGGCGGTGTGCGGGCCCGGCGAGTGCACCGAGACCGAATGGGACCTGGCCTACGAGACCGGGCGGCTGCTCGCCGGGCGCGGCGCCGTCGTGCTGTGCGGCGGGCTCGGCGGGGTGATGGCCGCCGCCGCGGCCGGCGCCCGCGCCGGCGGCGGCATCGCGGTCGGGGTGCTGCCCGCCGCCGACCGCGCCGCCGCCGGACCCGACCTCACCGTCGCCGTCCCCACCGGGCTCGGGCAGGCCCGCAACAACGTCATCGTCAACGCCGCCGACGCGCTCATCGCGGTCGGCGGGTCCTGGGGGACGCTGTCGGAGATCGCGCTGGCCATGCGCGCCGGGCGGATCCCCGTCGTGCAGATCGCCGGGTGGAGCGTCCACGACGCCGCCGGGCGGCCCGCCGGCGGCATCGTCCACGCCGACGGCCCGGCCGCCGCCGTCGCCGCGACCGGCCTGTGGGACTAGTGGGCGGAGTAGCCGCCGTCCACGAAGACCGACTGGCCGGTGACGTAGGCGGACGACGCCGACGCCAGGAACACCGCGGCGCCCGCGAAGTCCTCCGCCAGCCCGTTGCGGCCGACCATCGTCCGCTCGGCGAGCGCCTTCACCTTCGCCGGGTCCGCCGACAGCCGCGCGTTCAGCGGCGTCATCACGAACCCCGGCACCAGCGTGTTGGCGGTGACCCCGCGGCCCGACCACGCCTCGGCCTGCGACCGGGCCAGCGCGACCAGCCCCGCCTTGGACACCCCGTAGGCGCCGCTGGTCACCGACGCGCGGAACGCCTGCTGGGAGGCGATGTGGATCAGCCGCCCGAAGCCGCGCTCGGCCATCCCGGGCCCGAACCGCTGCCCCAGCAGGAACGGCGCGTCCAGGTTCACCGCCATCGTGGCGTCCCACACCTGCGGGCCGAGCTCGTCCATCGGCGGACGCAGGTTGACCGCCGCCGCGTTGACCAGGATGTCGGGCTCCCCGAACGCCGCCGCGGCCTCGTCGGCGGCCTCGGCGACCGCGTCCCGCGACCCCAGGTCGGCGCTGACCCGCGCCGCCCGGCACCCGTGCCCCTCCAGCTCGGCGACGGTGGAGTCCAGCTCGGCCTCCCGCCGCGCGACCACCACGACGGACGCGCCGGCCCGGCCGAGCGCCACCGCGATCGCCCGGCCGATCCCGGAGCTGCCCCCGGTCACGACCGCGACCCGGCCCTCCAGCGAGAACAGCTCCGACAGGTACGGGACGGGGGACGGCCGGTCGCTCATGACGGCAGATTCTACGGTTCCGGCGGCGCGCCGGGCGGCGCCCCGCCCCGCGCCCGATCCGGTGCCCGATCCGGCGTCTCGTCCTGCGTCCCGTTCTGCGTGCCGTCCTGCGTGTCGTCCGGCGCCCGGCCGGGCGGCCCGCCCTCGCCGGTACCGTCGTCGCCGCGGCGGCGGTCCCGCCAGATCACCACGGCGATCACCGCCACGACGACGAACGTCGGCACGAAGAACGGCACCGCCGTGATGACCGGGTGGGTCGCCAGGACCCCCGCCCCGGGGCCGGCGAAGGCGGTCACGCCCCCGCCGCCGATTCCGCGCCCGTCTCCGCAGAGGCTTCCCGGGGTGCCGCGGCGGCGGACCCGGCGGCGGACCCGGCGGCGGACCCGGCGGCGGACCCGGCGGCGGATTCGGCGGCGGATTCGGCGGCGGACCCGGCCTCGGGGAGCAGGCGGGCGATCCGCGCGACGCCCCAGCCGAGCGCCAGCACCAGCGCCAGCGTGCACGCCAGCACCACCGCCGAGCACACCGCCCACAGCCAGCCCGGCACGTCGGTCTTCAGCTCCCGCTGCAGGATCGACCGCTCGCCCTGCACGTCCCGGGTGAACCGGTCCGGGGCGGGCAGCTCCCCGGCGCCGATCGCGGGGTCGGCGGGCAGGTACACCGGGACGCCGGCGAGGGTCCGGCCGTCGTGCACGCGGATCAGCGTCTTCCACCCGCCGTGCAGCGGCATCGGCTCGCTCGTGCGGTAGACGCCGTCGCGCTCCCGCACCAGGTGGTCGACGTGCAGGCCCCGGCCCTGCCAGCCGGTCACCGTCAGCCACGCCGGCCCGTCCACCGCGCCGGAGGAGAACTCCACGCGGGCGCCGGCGGTGCGGTGCGCGGCGTCGCCGCGCACGCCGGTGAGCGTGACGGTCGCGGTCCGCCCGGACGGCACGTCGACCACCAGCCCGTTGGCCACGGCCGCCGACACCGCCAGGACCGCCCCCGCGAAGATCCCGCGCGCCACCGCCCGCCGCGGCATCCGCCCCGCCAGCCCCTCGGCCAGCAGCGCCCCGCACAGCCCGCCCGCGACGCCGCCGGTCACCGCCATGGCCATGCCCTCGGCGAGGATGTCCGGCGTCCACGGCAGCCGCCACGCCGCCTGCCCGTAGGCGTACTCGGCGCCGAACCCCGCCGTCCCGATCAGCAGCCCCGACACCGCGCCCATCGCCACCGGCCGCCGCGCGAGCGCCAGCGCCGCGACCTCCACGCACACCGCCTCGGCGAAGTACAGCGGCACCGCCGCCCACAGCTCGCCGATCACCCCGGCGACCGCGACCGACACCCCGCCCCGCACCAGCATGTAGAACACCACGGCCAGCAGCGCGGCGCCGCGGCCCGCCCACAGCCGCACCGCCACCAGCGCGCAGCCCGCCGCCAGCGCGATCAGCAGCGGCTGGTGGACGAGCCGGAACTGCGGCACCCCGAAGTCGTACTCGGCCTGGAACACCGACAGCCCGATCAGCAGCCCGCCGCCGAGCATGCAGCGCCGCGCGTACCGGACCCAGCGGGGCGGCTGCGCGGCGCCGCCGCGGGCGCGGCGGCCCTCCCGCTCCAGGATCATCATCGCCACCAGCGACAGCCCGGCCCCGCCGATCAGCATCAGGTGCGTCGGGCCCCACAGCGTCACGTCCTGCCCGAAGATGCGGTGCCACACGTCGTCGAGGGGGAAGCCCAGCAGCGCGTAGAACCCGGCGCCGGCCAGCAGCACGCCGCCGGCGGGCGCGTACCAGTCCCGGGTGATCCGCACCGCCGCGGCGCCGGGCCGCTCGCCCTTGGGCAGCACCACGGCCAGCACCCCGGCGGTGAAGACGCCGAACAGCCCGACCAGGATCGGGTAGTGCGCGACGTTGGCCAGCGGGCCCTCGTCGCGGCCGTGCGAGATGTGCAGGGAGATGTCCCAGTACATGCCGAGCAGCGCCACCAGCAGCGCCACCATCGCCACCTGCAGCGGCAGCGCGGCCCAGCCGGGCACGCCGCGGCCGGCGCCGCGCTCGGCCAGCCGCGCCAGCCGCGCCAGGGCGGCGATGCGGCCGGTGCGGTGCCCCCACCCGAAGACCAGCAGGAACGCCGTCAGGGCGGCGGCGCCGGCGGAGGCGATGATGATCTGGTCGAGCGCGGCGCCGCCCGCCGGTTTCGCCGGCGCCGCGGCGGCCAGCCGCAGCGCCGCTGCCGCCGCTCCCGTGCCCGTCATGTGCTCCACCACCGGTGCTCCCTCGCCGCACGAATCGGAACGGATGGGGGCGATACCCCTTTCCGATGTGGAGTATGTCATCTTCGAATGTGTCATTGTCTAGTGTCACAATCTGTGGTGTGGGACACCGGTACGGAAGGAGCGCCATGAGGCTGCGGATCATCGCCGGGGCGGTCGCGGCCGCCGTGACGCTGGCGGCGGCCGGATGCGGGGAGCCCGCGCCCGCCGGGCCGTCCGCCGCGCCCGGCGCCCCCGGCACCGCCGCGCCCACCACCGGACCCACCGCCGGACCCACCACCGGACCCACCACCGGACCCACCGCGGGCGCCCCGCCGTCCGCCTCGCCGGGGGCGCCGGTCGTGCGGGTCGCGGTGACCGTCCGGGACGGCCGGGTCCGCACCGCGCACCGCCGGGTGAAGGTCCCGCGCGGCGCCGTCGTCGAGATCACCGTCACCGGCGACACCGCCGACCGGTTCCACCTGCACGGCTACGACCGCGAACTGCCGATCACCCCCGGGCGCCCCGCCGTCCTGCGGTTCACCGCCGGCACGCCCGGGGTGTTCGAGGCCGAGCTGCACCACTCCGGCGCCCGCGTGCTCGAGCTCCAGGTCGGCTGAGCCGTGACCGCACCCGCACCCGCCGCCGGCGGCGCCCACGTCCTGGCGCACGGGCTCGGCGGCCGCACCGACCTGCCGCTGGACGCCGTCGCGGCCATCGCCGGCGGCGGCATCGCGGTGGCCGCCTCGTTCGCCGCGCTGACCGCCGCGTGGAAGCGGCCCCGGCTCCACCCCGACGCCGGGCGGCCGCTGCCCGCCGCGCTCGCCCGCGCCCTGGACGCGCCCGCCCTCACCGCGGCCGGACGCCTCCTGGCCCTCGCCGCGGCCGCGTTCGTCGTGATCGTCGCGTTCGCCGGGCCGCCCGGCGCGGACGCCAACCTCGCCCCCTGGGCGCTGTTCGTGACGTTCTGGGTCGGGCTCGTCCCCGCCGGCGTCCTGCTCGGCCCGGTATGGCGGCGCGTCAACCCGCTGCGGACCCTGCACGCCGCCCTGTGCCGGCTCACCCGCACGCCCCCGGCGGGCCGCCGCGCCCTGCCCGCCCGCGCCGGATACTGGCCCGCCGCGGCGTGGCTCACCGGGTTCGTGTGGCTGGAGCTGGTCGCTCCCCACCGCTCCGACCCGCGCCTGGTCGGCGCGCTCATCCTGGCTTACGCGGCCGCGAACACGGCGCTGGCCTGGTGGTTCGGCCGCGACTGGTTCACCCGCGGCGACGGGTTCGAGGCCTACTGCAGCCTGCTGGCCCGGCTCTGCCCGATCGGGCGGCGCCGCGACGGGACCCTGGTGCTGCGCACCCCGCTCACCGGGCTCATGACCGGCGCCGCCGAACCCGGCCTCACCGCGACCGCCTGCGTGCTCATCGGCTCCACCGGATTCGACGGCATCACCCGCACCACCTACTGGCGCGACAACGTCGACCCCTCCAGCGTCCCCGCCGGGACGCTAGGGCTCGCCGCCGCCATCGGCGCCGTCGCGGCCGGCTACGTCGCCGCGCTGCGGCTCAGCGCCCGCCTCACCGGCCAGGACCCGGCCGCGCTGCCCGGGCGGTTCGCCGCGACGCTGCTGCCCATCGCCCTCGGCTACACCCTCGCCCACTACTTCTCGTTCTTCGTCCTGGAAGGGCAGACCACCTTCATCCTCGCCAGCGACCCGTTCGGGACGGGCGCGAACCTGCTCGGCTCCACCGGCAACCGGATCGACTACGACCTGGCCGGGCCCACGCTCACCGCGCAGGTCCAGGTCAACGCCATCGTCCTCGGCCACATCGCCGGGACCGTCGCCGCGCACGACCTCGCCCTGCGCGGCCCCGGCCCGGCCCTGCGCGGCCAGCTCCCCGTCGCCGCGGTCATGGTCGCGCTCACCTGCGCCGGGCTGTTCGCCCTGCTCAGCGGCTGACCCCCTGCGGCGCCGCACCTCACCGGCCGCCACGCAGACCGCGATCAGCACCGGCACCCACAGCTTCGCCGCCACCGCCGCCGCCCGCACCCACGGCGGCAGCGGCGCCTCCGGCAGGTCCGGCAGCGGCAGATCGGGGAAGGGGACGCGCGGCCGGGGAACCGGCGGGGGATCGATGCCGGGGAACCGCACGTCCGGGCGCGGGACCATGCCGACCAGCACCCTCACCAGCGCGCCCAGACCCAGCAGCGGGACCAGCACCCGGCCGAGCGCCGCCGCCACATGCCGGGAGGCGTACAGCGCCGGATGCGCCCGCGCGAACGCCTCCCGCCGCGCCGCCCGCGTCCCCGCCGGCGGCTCGAACGGCACCCGCCCCCGGCCCTTCCCCGCGCCCCCGCCGCAGCCCCCGCCGGAGCCTTCACCGGGACTCTTGCCCGTGCCCGTGTCCAGGGGTTGCGGCCGGGTCAGCGCGCAGCGGGACGCCTGCCCGTCCACCAGCCCCACGGCGTCGAACACCACGACCACCGACCGGTCGCCGTAGGCGAGCTCGGCCTTCAGGAAGGCCGCGGCCTCCCGCGCCGGCTCACCGTCGACGTACAGGCGCGCGAACCGGTCCCACCCGTCCCGCCCGGTCTCGACCTGCAGGCGTCGGCCTCCGCAGTCGAGCGTCCAGCGGCCCGCGGGCGCGCCGCTCAGCGATATACCCCCTGGCATGCCGCCAGTCTCGCCACCGGCCGGCACCCGCCCCAACGCCCGAACGGCGACCGGACCCTAGACCAAAGTCGACGGCCGGGACCGCGGTCAGGACTCGAAGCGCCACAGGCCCGCGCCGTAGGGCTCCACCGTGCTGACCATCGCCACCGTCCGGTGGACGAACCGGTACAGGTGCCACGGCGGCGGCCCGGCGCTCTGAGCGTTGTAGGGCGCGGTGAACGCGTCCCCGTCGACCTGCGCGGGCCAGCCGCTCTCCCGGTAGGCCGCGGCGACCTGCTCCAGGACGGCCGGGTCGGTGACGCGCCCGGCGGTCCCCTCCAGCACGATGTCGCCGCCGGGAGTGCGGACCGACAGCGTGCACGCCGGGTTCGCCGCCAGGTCGCGGGACTTGCGGGTGCCCGGCCCGCTGACGAAGAAGATCTCCCCGTCGTGCCACAGCGCGCCGATGCCCGCCGAGTGCGGGCGCCCGTCCGGGCGGACGGTCCCCAGGAACGACGCGGTCTCCATCTTCGGCAGCGCGCCCACCAGCGCGTCCCGGACGGTCTCCCACGCCAGCTCCGGGCTGCCGTAGATGTCGAGGTTGCGGGCCTCCACGGGCTCACGGTCGGTCATCGTCGTCCTCCTTCGGCCGGACTCATGCGAGCCTTTCACAGGGGGCAGACCGCGCGGCGCCCGCGAACTCATCGGCGCCCGGTTCCCTAGGGTGGGGATCATGGCTCCTTCCATCGCCTCCGCGGACCGCGTCGGCCGCCCCGAACTGCTCGACTTCCTGCGTCCCCGCCACCGCGCGGTGCTGTCCACGACCCGCGCCGACGGGCGCCCCCAGATGTCCCCGGTGACGTGCGGGGTCGACGGCGAGGGCCGCATCGTGGTGTCCACCTACCCAGAACGCGCCAAGGCCCGCAACGCCCGCCGCGACCCGCGCGTGTCGGTGTGCGTGCTGTCGGACGACTTCAACGGCCCCTACGTCCAGGTCGACGGGACCGCCGAGGTCATCGACATGCCCGCCGCCGCAGACGCCCTCGTCGACTACTACCGGTGCATCGCCGGGGAGCACCCCGACTGGGACGAGTACCGCGAGGCGATGCGCCGCCAGGGCAAGTCGCTGATCCGCGTCACCATCGACCGGTGGGGCCCCATCGCCACCGGCGGGTTCCCCGCCCGCCTCGCCTCCGGCGACTGACCCCGCCCCACGACCCGCCCGAACGACCCGCCCGGCCCGCCGCCCCGGCGGGCGGCGCGGCGGGCGGCGTGGCGATCCGCCGCGGACGTTCCGGCGGTACCTGACAGAAGGTGTCAGCTTCTCCTGCGAGCCTTGGGGCGTTTCCCCGACGACAGAGGAGATGCACATGACCGGTATCGCGGAGTTCGCCGCCGTCACCATCGACTGCCCGGAGCCGCCCGCTCTCGCCGCGTTCTACGCGGCCCTCACCGGCGGCGAGGTCACCTACGACACCGCCGAGGCCGCCGCCGTCAAGCTGCCCAACGGCGTGGACGTCTACTTCCAGGCCGTGCCCGCCCACAAGGCGCCGACCTGGCCCGAGGGGGACCGGCCCCAGCAGTTCCACCTCGACCTCTACGTCGACGACCTCGACAAGGCCGAGGCGGCGGTCGCCGAACTGGGCGGCAGCACACTGGACTTCCAGCCCGGCGAGGACCGCTGGCGCGTCCTGGCCGACCCCGCCGGGCACCCGTTCTGCGTCTGCCTGCGCCAGCCCGCAGAACCCGCCTGAGCAAGGCCGGCGAGCAAGGCCGGCGAGCAAGGCCGGCGAGCAAGGCCGGCGGGCAGGGCCGGTCGGCGGGGGCTACAGCACCCGCACGGGCAGGCCGCCGCGCGGCCGCATCGCCGTCACGCTCGTCGGGACGGCGGCGGGGGAGACCAGGCGCAGCCGGGTCCGGGCCAGCAGGCACGCCAGCATCGTCTTGATCTCCACGGTCGCCAGGGTCGCGCCGATGCAGCGGTGCGGCCCGCCGCCGAACGGCAGGAACGTCGACGGCGCGGCGGGACGGTACAGGGCCGAGGCCGGGTCCCAGCGCTCGGGCCGGAACCGTCCCGCCCGCGGCCACACCTCCGGCATCCGGTGCGTGACGAACGGCGAGTACAGCACCATCGCGCCCGCCGGGATCCGGTGCCCGGCGTAGGAGAGGTCCTCCACCGGGACCCGGGCGCTGACCACCGCGGGCGGGAACAGCCGCAGCGTCTCGTTCACCACCCCGTCCAGGTAGGTCAGCGCGGGCAGGTCGGCGGCCGTCACCGGGCGGTCGCCGACCACCTCGGCGACCTCGCGGCGCGCCCGCTCCTCGGCCGCCGGATGGGTCAGCAGCGCGTACACCGCCCACGCCATCGCGGCGCTGGTGGTGTCGTACCCGGCGGAGATCAGGCTGATGACCTGGTCCTGCAGCTCCTGGCGGGTCAGGCCCGAGCCGTCCTCGTCGCGGGCGGCCATCAGCATGCCCAGCACATCGTCGTACCCGCCGCCGTCATGACCGCCGTCATCGCCGCCGGCGCGTCCGGCGGCGCGTCCGGCGGCGCGTTCGGCCAGGCGCCGGTCGACCTCCTGGTCCACCCGCCGGGCGACCTGCGCGCGGGCCGCCGCGACCCGCCGCATGTAGGGGTTGGGCAGCGACCGCAGCGCCATCTGCAGGACGAAGTTCCGGTCGACGGCGGCCAGCGCGATCTGCAGCCGCCGCCCGATCACCTCGGCGTCGGCTGCGAGCCGGTCCCCGAACAGCACCTCCACGGTGCTGCGGCGGATCACCGACCGCAGCTCGGCGTAGGCGTCCAGCGTCCGGCCGGGCCGCCACGACTCCAGCGCCGCGCCGGTGTTGGCGGCCATCCGCGCCACGTACCCGGCGACGCGGCGGTGGTGGAACGCCGGCTGGACCAGGCGGCGCCGCCGCCGGTGGTCGGCGCCGTCGCTGACGATCAGCGCGGTCTCCCCGTTCACCGGCACCAGCAGGTCGAACGCCTCCCGCCACCGGAACAGCCCGGAGTTGGCGAACACGAACGCGTTGGCGTCCGGGCCGAACAGGTGCACGAACGGGCGGCGGCGCGTCCCCACGACCGCGACCGGGCCCGCCTCGGCGTACAGGCGCAGCAGGCTCTTGCACGGATTCGCCGCGAACGCCGCGCCGTGCCTGAGCGTCAGCGACGCGGACGGGCCCCTCGCCCCGCGGGTCCTGGGCGGACGGGTCGGGTGCAGCGGGGTCTGTGCGGCCACCCGCCCACTATGGCACGCCCCCGCGGATGCCCGCGCGGGGCGCGGTGGGAGTATGGGAGCCGTGACGGACGACAGCGGCGCCGTCCCCGGCGGGCGGACGCGTGAGCACGCGGAAGGGGCCCACCAGCCCAAACCGGGAACGCAGACCGTGGACCGGTCGGTGGCGGTACTGCGCTCCTTCGAGGGCGCCGACCGGCAGACCCCCACCGAGATCGCGCACCGGCTCGGTCTGTCGGTCAGCACCGCGCACCGCATCGTGCACGCCCTGCACGCCACCGGGATGCTGGCGCAGGACCCGGCGACCGAGCGGTACTTCCTCGGCCCCACCACCGCGATCCTCGGGCGGCTCGCGCTGGAGCGGATGGGCGCCACCCTGCTGCAGCCGGAGCTGACCGCGCTGCGCGACGGCACCGGCGAGTCGGTCAGCCTCGGCGTGCGGGCCGGCGACGAGGTCGCGATCCTGCTGCACCTGCCGTCGGCGCACCCGCTGCGCTACGACCAGCCGCCCGGCGACCGCAACCCCGTCCACGCGTGCGCGATGGGCAAGGCGCTGCTGGCCTGCGGCGGCGACCCGCCCGCGATGGACGAGCCGTTCCGCCGCTACACCCCCGCCACCCTCACCACCCGCCGCGAGCTGGAAGCCGACCTGCACCGCGTCCGCGAGCGCGGCTACGCCGTCAGCGACGAGGAACGCCTGGTCGGGGTGCGCGCGGTCGCCGCGCCCGTCCGCGACGGCGGCGGGCGCGTGTTCGCGGCGGTCGCGCTGCAGGGGCCCGCGGTCCGGTTCGGCGACGACCGGCTGCCGGGCCTGGCCGAGGCCGTCGTCGCCGCCGCGGGACGCCTCACCGACCTGCACCGCCACCTGTCCTGACCGCCACCTGTCCTGACCGCGGCCTGTTCCGACCGGCGCCTGTTCCGACCGGCGCCTGTTCCGGCCGGCGCCGTCCCGGCCGGCACGTTTCTGACCGGGGCTCGTCCTAGCCGGTGCCCGTCCTGACCGGCGCTGTTTCCTGCGGCGCCGTTTCCTGCGGCACCGTGTCGGGCGGTGGCGCGCCGGCGACGGCGGCGAGCTCGTCCAGCAGCGCCGCCACCGCGGGCGGGCGCGGACCGGCCGCGACGACCGCGCTGATGGTGCGGCTGCCGACCGCGGGCACGTCCGGGACCGCGACGCCCGGCTCGGTGTGCAGGCTCAGCGCCAGCGCCGGCAGCGTCGTGACCGCCAGCCCCCGCGCCACCAGCCGCTGGATCGCGACGTGGTCCTCGGTGGCGAACGCGATGTCGGGCGTGAACCCGGCCTGCGCGCACGCCCACCGCAGATGGTCGCGGCACCGGGCGCAGCCCGACGCCCACGTCTCGCGGGCCAAGTCCTGCAGGCGCGGCCGCTCCGCCTCGGCGAGAGGATGCCCGGCCGGGACCAGCAGCCGCAGCGGGTCCTCGCCCAGCACCACCTCCCGGAACCGCGCATCGACGTCGGGCGGGGTGTGGGCGTGGCGGAACACCACCGCGACGTCGGTGTCGCCCGCGCGCAGCAGGGACAGCGCCTCCGGCGGCTCGGCGTCCACCAGCGTGACCGACACCCCCGGCGCCCGCTCCCGCAGCCGGGCCAGCGCGTCCGGCAGCAGGCCCCCGGCGGCCGTCGGGAACACCGCGACCCGCACCCGCCCCGCGCGCAGCCCCGCGATCGCCGCGATCTGCTCCTGCGCGTCGTCCATGCGGGCCAGGACGTCCTCGACGTGCTCGACCAGGATCCGCCCCGCCTCGGTCAGCCGCACCCCCCGGCCGTGCCGGATCACCAGCGGCGTGCCGGCCTCGGCCTCCAGCCGCGCGATGTGGTGCGACACCGCCGGCTGGGTGTAGGAGAGGGACCGCGCGGCGGCCGTCATCGAGCCGAGCCGGGCCACCTCCCGCAGGATCCGGCCCCGGTGCAGATCAAGCATCCCCGCAAGATATCAACCGCACTGATGGGACGCCCAGAAAACCTCACTTTGTGCTATGGGATGCCGGGGGCGACGATCAGGGCATGACCCCTTCCACCACGACTCCGTCCACCGCCGCCCCCTCCACGGGGCGCCTGACCGTCGCCGAGGCGCAGCGCGAGTTCTCCGCCGGCGTCGCCTACCTCAACACCGCCACCTACGGGCTGCCGCCGCGCGCCGCGCACGCGGCGATGCTCGCCGCCGAACGCGACCGCGCCGCCGGGCTGATGGTCCCCACCGACTTCGACGAGGCGGTCACGCGGTCGCGCGAGGCGTTCGCGCGGCTGCTCGGCGTCCCCGCCGCGCGGGTCGCGTGCGGCCCGCAGGTGTCCTACTACGTGGGCCTGGTCGCCGCGTCGCTGCCCGCCGGGACCGAGGTCCTGGTCGCCGACGGCGACTTCACCTCCCTGCTGTTCCCGTTCGCCGCCCGCACCGGCCTGACGGTCCGGTCGGTGCCGCTGGAGCGCATCGCCGACGAGGTCACCGCCCGCACCGGCCTGGTCGCGGTGTCGGCGGTGCAGTCCGCCGACGGCCGCATCGCCCCCCTCGACGACCTGATCGGCGCGGCCCGCGCGCACGGCGCCCGCATCCTGCTGGACGCCACCCAGGCCGCCGGGTGGCTCCCGCTGCCCGCCGGCCGCGTCGACTGGCTCGTCGCCGGCGGCTACAAATGGCTGCTCGGCCCGCGCGGCACCTGCTTCCTGACCGGCACCGAGGAGGCCCTGGCCGCGCTGCCCCCGATCGGCGCCGGCTGGTACGCCGGCCCCGACATCTGGGACTCGGTGTACGGGCTGCCGCTGCGCCTGGCCGCCGACGCGCGCCGCCTGGACCTGTCCCCGGCGTGGCAGTGCTGGGCCGGGCAGGCCCCCGCCCTGGAACTGCTCGAACGCGTCGGGGTCCAGGCCGTCCACGACCACGACGTGGCGCTGGCCCGCCGGTTCGCGGCCGGGCTGGGACTGCCGCCCGGCGACTCGGCGATCGTGTCGGTCGCCGCCCCCGACGGCACCGCCGGCCTGCTGCGCCGCGCCGGGGTCGTCGCCACCGTCCGGGCGGGACGGCTGCGCTGCGCCTTCCACCTCACCACCACCGGCGCCGACGTCGACAAGGCCGTCGAACTGCTCGCCCCCCTCATCGCGCCCTGACGCCCGCAGACCGTCCCGCCCGCCGGGCGAAGTTCTTACAAGGTTCGAACAAGGAGCCTTGACCGGGCCCTGCGCGCCGTCCCGGCGCGCCCGCGAGTCCTACGTTCGTCGCCATGAACGTACTGCTCACCGGGTCCGCCGGATTCATCGGCTCGCACATCGCCGCCGCGCTGACCGCCGCCGGGCACCGCGTCCGCGGCCTGGACCTGCGGCCCGACGGGCTCGGCGGCCCGCCCGCCGACGTCCGCGACGCCGCCGCGGTCGCCCGGCGGCTGGCCGGAGTCGACGCCGTCTGCCACCAGGCCGCCAAGGTCGGCCTCGGCACCGGCGTGTCCGACCTGCCCGACTACACATCGGTGAACGTGCAGGGCACCGCCGTGCTGCTGGCCGAGATGGCCCGCGCCGGCGTCGCCTCCCTGGTGCTGGCCTCCTCCATGGTGGTGTACGGGGAGGGCGCCTACACCTGCGACCGGCACGGGCCGGTCCGGCCGCGGCCCCGCCCCGAGGACGCGCTGCGCGCCGGGCGGTTCGAGCCCGGCTGCCCCTCCTGCGGCCGGCCCCTGGAGCCCGGCACCGTCGCCGAGGACGCCCCGCCCGACCCCCGCAACGCCTACGCCGACACCAAGCTCGCCCAGGAGCACCTGGCCGCGTCATGGGCGCGCGCCACCGGCGGGTCGGCCGCCGCGCTGCGCTACCACAACGTCTACGGGCCCCGGATGCCGCGCGACACCCCCTACGCGGGCGTCGCGGCGGTCTTCCGGTCGCGGCTGCTGAACGGCCAGGCGCCGCTGGTGTTCGAGGACGGCGGGCAGCGCCGCGACTTCGTCCACGTCCGCGACGTCGCCCGCGCCAACGTGCTGGCGCTGGAGCGGCTCGCCGCCGGGCCGCCCGAGCCCGGCGGGCTGCGCGCCTACAACATCGCCAGCGGCGAGCCCCGCACCATCGGCGCGATGGCCGGGGCGCTCGCCGCGGCGTTCGGCGGCCCGGCCCCGCGCGTCACGGGCGGTTACCGGCTCGGGGACGTCCGCCACATCGTCGCCCGCGGCGACCGGGCCCGCCGCGAGCTCGGCTTCTCCCCGGCGGTGGCGTTCGCCGACGGGATGGCCGAGTTCGCCCGGACGCCCGTCACCAGTTCGTAAGGGTCATGCGCCCGTCACCGAAAGTAGCGTCGGAACCGTGATCGATGTCGTACTCCCGTGCCTCAACGAGGCCGAGGCCCTGCCCTGGGTGCTGACCCGCATGCCGGACGGCTACCGGCCCCTGGTGGTGGACAACGCCTCCACCGACGGCTCCGCGCGCGTGGCCGCGGGCCACGGCGCCCGCGTCGTGCCCGCCCCCGACCGCGGGTTCGGCGCCGCCTGCCACGCCGGGCTGCTGGCCGCCCGGACCGAGGTCGTGTGCGTGATGGACGCCGACGCCTCCCTCGACCCGGCCGACCTGCCCCGCCTGACCGCCGCCCTCGCCGCGCTGCACCGCCGCGACGACCCGGGCGGGCCGGCCGGCGGACCGGCCGGCGGGGCGGGGCTGGTGCTGGGGCGGCGCCGGCCCGCCGGGCGGGGCGCGTGGCCGCCGCACGCCCGCCTCGGCAACGCCGTGCTGGCCCGCTCCCTGAACCGGCGCGCCGGGACCCGGCTGCACGACCTGGGCCCGATGCGCGCCGCCCGCCGCGACGACCTGCTCGCCCTCGGCCTGCGCGACCGCCGGTTCGGCTACCCGCTGGAGATGGTGCTGCGCGCCGCCCGCGCCGGCTGGCCGATCGGCGAGATCGACGTCGCCTACCGGCCCCGCACCGGCGCCTCCAAGGTCACCGGGACCCTCGGCGGGACGGTCCGCGCCGTCCGCGACATGCGCCGCGTCCTCGCCGAGGCCGCCCCGTGAACGCGCCCGCCGCCCGCACCCCCGGCGCCGCCGATGTGGTCGTCATCGCCAAGGAGCCCCTCCCGGGGCGGGTCAAGACGCGGCTGACCCCCGCCTACACCCCGGCCGAGGCCGCCGCGCTCGCCGAGGCGTCCCTGCGCGACACCCTCGCCGCCGTCGCCGCCGCACCCGCCGGGCGCCGCACCCTCGCCCTCGACGGCGCGCCCGGCCCGTGGCTGCCGCGCGGGTTCGCCGTCATCGCCCAGCGCGGCGCCGGGCTGGACGAGCGGCTGGCCGCCGCGTTCGCCGACGCGTGGGCGGGCCGCCCCCTGGTGCTGGTCGGGATGGACACCCCGCAGGCCACCCCCGCGCTGCTCGCCCGCGCCGCCCGCGGCCTGGGACGCTGCGACGCGGTGGTGGGGCCCGCCGCCGACGGCGGGTTCTGGCTGCTGGGGCTGCGCCGCCCCGACGCGCGGCTGCTGCGCGGCGTCCCCATGTCGCGGTCCTACACCGGCGCGGTGCTGCTCGCGCGGCTGCGCGCCGCCCGGCTGCGCGTGGGGTTCCTGCCGCGGCTCACCGACGTCGACACCCCCGGCGACGCCCGCGCCGTCGCCGCCGCGGCGCCGGGCGGGCGGTTCGCCGGCGCGCTGCGCGCCCTGCACGCCCGGGCGGTCCCGGCATGATCGGCGCCCTGTACGAGGATGCGCTGCGCGGCCGCGCCCCCGTGGAGATCGAGCACGCCGACGGGCGCCGCCGCCCCCTGCCGCTGAAGGACTGGCTGGCGGCCCGGCCCGGCGACGGCGGCCTGCTGGACCGCTGCCGCGGCGCCACCCTGGACGTCGGGTCGGGTCCGGGCCGCCTCACCGTGGCGCTGGCCCGGCGCGGCCTGCCCGTCCTCGGCATCGACCTGGCGCCCGCCGCGGTCGCGCTGACCGTCGCGGCGGGCGGCCCCGCCCTGTGCCGGGACGTGTTCGGCCGCGTGCCCGGCACCGGCCGCTGGCGCACCGTCCTGCTCGCCGACGGCAACATCGGCATCGGCGGCGACCCCGCCGCCCTGCTGCGCCGCGTCCGGGCGCTGTGCGCGCCCGGCGGCCGGGTCCTGATCGAGGTCGACCCGCCCGGCGCCGGCTCGCGGGTCGAGCCGCTGCGGCTGCGGTCGGGCCGCGCGGTCGGCGAATGGTTCACCTGGGCGCACGTGTCCGCCGACGCCGCCGGCGCGCTCGCCGCGGCCTGCGCCGCCACCGTCACCGAGCTGTGGGAGGAGGCCGGCCGATGGTTCGTCGCCCTGCGGCCTTGACACCGCCCGCGCTGCTCACCTCCCTCCCGGCGCGGTTCACCAGCCGCCTCCACGACGAGCGGACCGCCTCGTGGCTGGGCATCGCGCTGGGCGTCAGCGTGCTGTCGGCGTTCGCGACCGGGCTGGTCTCCCACTTCATGCAGCACCCGCCCGGCTGGGCGCAGTGGCCGTCGCGGCCGGTGAACCTGTACCGGGTCACCCAGGGCGTCCACGTCATCGGCGGGCTGGCGGCCGTCCCGCTGCTGCTGGCCAAGCTCTGGACGGTCTACCCCAGGCTGTGGCAGTGGCCGCCGGTCCGCTCGATCGGCCACGCCGTGCAGCGGCTGCTGGTGTTCGTCCTGGTCGGCGCGGCGCTGTTCCAGTTCGCCACCGGCGTGCTGAACATCGCCTACTGGTACCCGTTCCGGTTCTTCTTCACCACCGCGCACTACTGGACGGCCTACATCCTGGCCGGCGCGCTGGTCATCCACGTCGCCGACCAGGGCGCCAAGGCGCGCCGGACCGTGATGACCCGCCCGCAGGACGCGGTCGGGCGCCGCTGGTTCCTGCTCACCGCCGCCGCCGCGAGCGGCACCGTCGCGCTGACCACCGCGGGGGAGGCGTTCACGCCGCTGGCGCGGCTGGCCGTGCTGGCGCCCCGCCGCCCCGGCACCGGGCCGCAGGGCGTCCCGGTCAACAAGTCGGCCGCCGCGACCGGCGTCACCGCCCTGGCCCGCGACCCCGGCTGGCGGCTCACCGTCACCGGCCGCGTCGCCCGCCGGGTCGTGCTGTCCCTGGACGACCTGCGCGCCCTGCCGCAGCACACCGCGCGGCTGCCCATCGCCTGCGTGGAGGGCTGGAGCGTAGAGGCGGACTGGCGGGGGGTGCGGCTGCGGGACGTGCTGCGCCTGGCCGGCGTCTCCGGCGACGCGCGGATACGGGTGGAGTCGCTGGAGCGGCAGGGCCGCTACCGCACCTCCCGGGTCGACCCGCCGCACTGGCGCGACCCGCTGACCCTGCTGGCCCTGGACCTCAACGGCGAACCCCTCGCCCTCGACCACGGCCACCCCTGCCGCCTGATCGCGCCGAACCGGCCCGGGGTCATGCAGACCAAATGGGTGCACCGGCTGGTGGTCTCGTGATCGCCCGCGCCGCCGCCTACGCGGCCGGGCTGGCGCTCATCGGCGCCGGGCTGCGCGGCATCGCCGCCGAGGTCCCCGCCGCCCGGTGGGCGGCCTGGTTCGCCGGCGCGGCGGTCCTGCACGACGGGGTCCTGGTCCCGGCGGTGCTGGCCGCCGGGCTGGCCACCGGCCGGCTCCCCGCCGCGTACCGGCGCATCGCGCGGGCCGCGCTCATCGTCGCCGGCTGCGTCACCGCGGTCGCGCTGCCGCTGGTGCTGGGCTACGGCCGCCGCGCCGACGAGCCGTCCCGGCTGCCGCTGCCCTACGGCTGCAACCTGGCGATCGTCCTGGCCGCCGTCACGGCCGCCGCGGCCGCCGCGGCCGCGGTCCGCCTGCTCGCCGGGCGGCGCGGGGGACGGGCGCGGTGACCGCAACCGGCTCGCGGGGACGGGCCGGCGCGGGCCGCCGGGCCCGGCCCCAGGCCCGCCGGCGGGCGCCGAGATGGACGCCGCGGCGGGCACGGCGGCGGGCACGGCGGCCGGGGTGGGCCGCGGTCGCGGTGTGGGCCGCCGGGATCGCCGCGGCGTTCGCCGCCGGCTGGTACCTGCGGCGCGCCGGCCTGGCCACCGAGGACCGGCTGCCGCCGCTGCACGCGCGGGCGCGGGAGCGGCCCCTGACCTGGGAGATGCTGCCCGCCGCCGCCGTCGCGGCCGCCGCCGTGGCGGCGCTGCCCACGCTCGCGGCGCGGCTGCGGTGGCGGGCGCTGCCGCCGCTGGCGTGGGCGGCCTCGGCCGCGTGGACGGTGGCGCTCGCGGCCGGCGACGGCTGGGACGCCCTCAAGGCGCCGCTGGACGCGCCCACCGAGTACCCGGCGGGCCTGGCGCAGGTCCGCCCCGACCCCCTGGAGTGGCTGCGGACGTTCACCGAGCGGCTCGGCGGCTACACCACGCACGTGCGGGGGCATCCGCCGCTGCCGACGCTGCTGCTGTGGGCGCTGGAGAAGGGTGGGCTCCACGGGACCGGCTGGGCGGCGGCGCTCGTCATCGCGGCGGGCACGTCCGCCGCCGCGGCGATCGCCGTCACGGTGCGGTGCCTGGCGGGGGAGCGCACCGCCCGCGCGGCCGTGCCGTTCCTGGCGCTGGCGCCGGCGGCGGTGTGGATCGCGACCGCGATGGACGCGTTCTTCCTGGCCGTGGGCGCGTGGGGCACCGCGCTGCTCGCCCTGGCCGCACACCGGAGCACCGCACGCCGGCGCACTTCCCGGCAGACCGCCCGGCGCACCGCCCGGCGGGCCGGGGCGCGGTCCGCCGCCCCGGCCGCCGCCCCCGCCGCGGCGCTCGCCGCGGTGCTCGCCGCGGTGGGCGGGGTGCTGCTGGGGTGCCTGCCCTACCTCAGCTACGGGCTGCTGCCGCTGTTCGCGGTGCCGCTGGCGGTGCTGCTGCTGACCCGTCCGGGGGCCGGGGTGCTCGCGGCGCTCGGCGCGGGCCTGGCCGCGGCGCCCGCCGCGTTCACGCTGCTGGGGTTCTGGTGGCCGGACGGCGTGGCCGCCACCCTCGACACCTACCTGGTCAGCCGCGGATCGGCGCGCCGCTCCTACGCCTACTTCGTGTTCGCGAACCTGGCCGTGCTGGGGCTGCTCACCGGCCCGGCGACCGCCCGCGCCCTGCCCGGGGCGGTGCGGGCGGTGCGCGGCGCGATCCGCGCCCGGGCGGCGCCGCCGCCCGCGGCGGCGGCCTCCCTCGCGGCGGCGGCGCTGATCGGCGTGCTCGTCCTGGACGCCTCCGGGGTGACCAGGGGCGAGGTCGAGCGGATCTGGACGCCGTTCGCCCTGTGGGCGGTGGCCGCCGCCGCGCTGCTCCGGCCCCCGGCCCGGGCCTGGCTCGCCGCGCAGGCGGCGACCGCGATCGCCGTCCAGGCGCTGGTCCTGTCGCCCTGGTGACGGCCCCTCGCCGGAAGACCGGACCGGGGGACCGTCCCGCCGCCAGGGGCCGCGCTCACCAGGGGCCGCGCTCACCAGGGGACGGGGCCGTCGTCGTCGAAGAACCCGCCGGTCGGGCCGTCCTCGCCCAGGGTCGCGAGCCGGATCGCGATGGCGGCGCCCTGCTCGGCGGTGCGCTCGACGGTCCGCCCGGAGACGCGCGCGAACTCCACGGTGAAGTCGGTGGCGCAGGCGCCGGGCGCGGCCGCGTTGACCTTGATGCGCGTGTCCCGCAGCCGCTTGGCGTACTGGATCGTCAGCATGTTCAGCGCCGCCTTGGACGCCGGGTAGGCGGCCGAGGCGGCCACGTCCCAGAAGTAGTGGCCGGGATCGGTCATCGCGGCCATCGAGGAGGTGCCGCTGGAGATGTTCACGATCCGCCCCGCCGGCGCCTCGCGCAGCAGCGGCAGCACCGCGTTGGTCACCCGGTACACGCCGAACAGGTTGGTGTCGAACACGCGCCGCACGACGTCGAGGTCGGCCTCGTCGGGCAGGTGAACCGGGCCGCCGGAGATGCCGGCGTTGTTGACCAGCACGTCCAGCCGCCCGGCCGAGGCGGCGACGTGCCCGGCCGCGGCCCGCACCGACGCCGCGTCGGTGACGTCCAGGACCACCTCGCGGACGTCGAGCCCGGCGTCCCGCAGCTCCGCGGCGGCCTTCGCGCCCAGGCCCGGGTCGCGGGCGCCGAGCAGCACGGTCATGCCGCGCTCGGCCAGCCCCCGCGCGATGGCGTATCCGATGCCCTTGTTCGCCCCGGTCACCAGGGCGGTGGTGGTGTCGTTCATGCCCCCAGCCCACCACCGGCGGCGCGGCCGGCTCCAACACCGATCGCGCCCCGATCAATACCCTGGAGGTATGGACGTGGTGGAAACGCGGGAGCTCGCCTACTTCCTGGCGGTCGCGCGGGAACTGCACTTCGGCCGGGCCGCCGAGAGCCTGGGCATCGCGCAGCCGCCGCTGTCGCGGGCGATCGGCCGGCTGGAGCGGCGCCTGGGCGTGCGGCTGCTGGAGCGCACCAGCCGCCGGGTGACGCTCACCCCGGCCGGCGAGACGCTGCTGGCCGAAGGCGCCGCGGCGCTGGACGCCGTCACCGCGGCCGTCCGCCGCACCCGCCGCGCCGGCGGGACCGGGCCCCGGCTGGTCCTGGCGATGAAGCCCGGCGGGGACGGCGGCGGGCTGCTCCCGGCGATCCTGTCCGCCTACGAGCGCGAACCCGACGCCGTGCCGGTGGAGATGCTGCTCGGCTACGGCGCCGACCGGGCGCTGCGCGACGGCCGCGCCGACGCCGCCCTGCTGTACACGCCGCGGCAGGACGTCACCGGCCTGGCCGTGGAGGAACTGCTGGAGGAGCCGCAGGTCGCGGTGCTGCCGCGCGCGCACCGGCTGGCGGGCCGCGCGGAGGTGTCCCTGGCGGACCTGGACGGCGGCGACGCGCCGGTCGCCCGGTACGGGCACGGCCTGGACGGGCTGCCGCCCGTCACCGACGGCGGGCAGCTGATGCAGCTGATCGCGCTGGGCCGGGCGGTGGCGGTGCTGCCGGAGTCGATGCGGGGGCTGCTGCGCGACGACCTGGTGGCGGTGCCGGTGCGGGACGCGGCGCCGACCACGCTGGTGCTGGCGTGGCCGGAGGCGTCCCGGTCGCGGGCGCTGGCGGCGTTCGTGCGGTCCACGGCCGCCGTCGCCGCCGAGTTCGCCGCCGCCCGCAGCGCCTGACCCGCCCCCGGCACAGACCCCGCGCACCGGCCGACCGCACCGCGCCCGGTCCGTGCCCGGTCCGCGCCCGGTCCGTCCCGGACCTGGCCGCGGCCGCGCGTGATCGGCGAGGACCGCCGGGAGGGTCAGGCGGAGGGCGGGGCCGGGGGCCAGGTGATGAGGGTGTGGCCCCAGGTGACGCCGGCGCCGAACCCGGCGAGCAGCACCAGGTCGCCGCCGGCCAGGCGGCCGGTGCGCACGGCCCGGTCCAGGGCGTAGGGGATGCTGGCGGCGCCGATGTTGCCGACGTCGTGCCCGACGATCGCCAGCTGCCCGGGGTCGAGCCCGGCGCCGGGCGCCAGCGCGGCGACCAGCCGCGGGTTGGGCTGGTGCGGGACGACCAGGTCCAGGTCGGCGGGTTTGATCCCGGCGGCCTCGGTGGCCTCGGCGACCAGCCGGGGGAAGATCCGCTCGATGAAGCCGCGGACGGCGCGGCCGTCCATGTGGATGGTGTGGCCGAGGCCGGCGAGGGTCTCGGCGGTGGCGGGGGTGCGGCTGCCGCCGGCGGGGATGAGCACGTCGTCGGTGCCCGACCCGTCGGACCCCAGGGTGACCGGGCCGATCCCGTAGGGGGCGGGGACGGGCCCGATGACGGTGGCGGCGGCGCCGTCGCCGAACACCGCGACGGTGCCGCGGTCGGCGGGGTTGAGGAACCGCGAGTACACCTCCACGCCGACGACCAGCGCGTAGGGGGCGGCGCCGCGCTGGGCGGCCAGCCAGCCGAGCGCGGCCTGCAGCCCGAACACGTACCCGGTGCAGGCGGCGGCGACGTCGAAGGCGGCGGCGCGGCGCGCGCCGAGCAGGGCCTGCACGCGGCAGGCGGTGGACGGGGCGATCAGGTCGGGCGTGGAGGTGCCGAGGACGATCAGGCCGATGTCGGCGGCGTCCAGCCCGGCCGCGTCCAGCGCCCGTCCGGCGGCGGCCGCGGCCAGGTCGGAGGCGGCCTGCCCGGGCGCGGCCAGGTGCCGGCGGCGGATGCCGGTGCGGTCCTCGATCCAGGACGGATCGAGGCCCAGCGAGCGGGACAGCTCGTCGCTCGGCACGCACCGCTCGGGCAGGCAGGCGCCGGTCCCGCGGACGGCCCACCGGGTGTCTTCGCGCACGGTCACGCTCGTTCCCCCCTCGCGCCACGGGCGGTTGTCAGACCCACTGCACGAGTGAATAATCCCATTTCACGGTTTATGTTCCATATGTGCGCATTAAGCGGCCTTTATGCCCGAATGGGTAAGTCGGCCTTCCTTTCAGGTAAGGAGACCCGCGTGCCGTCCACCGCGTTCGACCCCGCCCGCGCCCTCAAACCCGGCGACATCTGCGCCTTCCTGTTCCCCGGCACCGGCTCCACCGGAGTCCCCGACCTGCCCGCCCTGGCCGCCGCCGGGCCGGGCGCCGCCCGCGCCGTCGCCGACGTCCTGGACGCCGTCCAGGAGGGCCTGCCCGCCGCCGGCTGGCCGTCCCTGCGGGCGATACTGCTGGAGGACCCCACCCGATACCGGGCCGCGTCCCGCACCCCCGGCGTCGCCCAGCTGTGCTCCTACGCCGCCTCCGTCGCCGTCGACCGCGCCCTGCGCGCCTGCGGCGTCCACCCCCGCTACGCGGTCGGGCAGAGCTTCGGCGAGATCGCCGCGCTGGTCAGCGCCGGCGCGTTCGGCATCGCCGACGGCGCCCGGATGGCCGTCGCCGCCGTCGGCGTCCTGGCCTCCCGCGGCCGCGGCGGCGGCATGGCGCTGCTGGAGACCGGCGAGGACGGCGCCCGCGCCTGCATCAAGTCCGCCGCCGCGCCCGAGGTGGTGGTCGCCTGCCTGAACGCGCCGTCGGTGACGATCGTGTCCGGTCCCGACGGCCCCCTGGAGGCGGTCGTGGACGCCGCCCACGGCGCCGGGATCCGCGCCGTGCGGCTCGCCGTCCCCTACCTGTCGCACCACCCCGCGATGGCCGGCGCCGACGACGAGTGGTACGCGATGATCCGCCACCTGCCCCAGCGGCCCCTGGAGCTGGAGGTGCACTCGCCGGTCCGCGGCCGCGCCTACCGCGACGGCGACGACCTGCACCGCGCCATGGCCGACTGCATCGTCAAGCCCGTCCGGCTGCCCGGCGCCCTGCGCGCCGTGCGCGCCGCCGGCGCGACCGTGTTCACCGAGGCCGGCCCCGGCGACGCGCTGTGCCAGTGCGCCCGGCTGTCGGTGCCCGGCGCGCGGACCCTCGCGCCGCTGCGCGACCGGCCCCGCCACGGCCGCACCGGCAAGGCCGCCCCCGGCGTCGCCCCCGGCACGCCCGCACCGGAGACGGCGGCCCCCGGCACGGCGCCCCCCGATGCGCCCCCCGATACAGCCCCGGATACGGCCGGGCGCGGGGGAGGGGAGCGGTGATGGACGCCAAGACCCGGGCCCGGCTGGAGGAGGCCGTCCCCGAGGAGTTCTTCACCTACCCCGCCGGGCTCACCGCCCGCGAGCACCAGGCCCTCACCTACCGGCGGCTGCGGCACGCCGGGCTGGCCGCGCCGCCCGCCGCCGAACTGCTGGCCGACCCGCCCCTGCTGTGCGCGCTGCTGGACCGCGCCGCCATCGCCGACCCCGCCCTGTTCCACGTCATGCTGCTGCACTACACCCTCGCGCTCGGCCCGATCCTGCGGTTCGGCGGCGGGCAGCAGGGCGCGCGGGAGGCGCGGGACGCGCTGGAGTCGATGGAGGCGGCCGGGACGCTGCTGATGACCGAGGTCGGCCGCAGCAACAGCCACCTGTCGCCCCGCACCGTCGCCCGCCACGACCCCGGCACCGGCGGGTTCACCCTGACCACCCCCGACCCGCAGGCCGCCAAGTTCCCCACCAACACCGCCCACCCCGGCGTCGCCAAGACCGCCGCCGTCTACGCCACCCTCGTCCACGGCGGGCGCGAGCGCGGGGTGTTCGTGTTCGCGGTGCCGCTGCGCCGCCCCGACGGCACCGTCCCGCCCGGCGTGCGGATCGTCCCGGCGCCGGAGACGACCGGGCTGCCGATCGACTACGCCGCCGTCCTGCTCGACGGCGTCCGCGTCCCCTACGAGGCGTGGCTGCGCGACGGCGCGAGCATCGCCGCCGACGGCTCCTTCCACGACCCGGCCGGGAACCCGGCGGCCCGGCTGACCCGCTCCATGGGCATCGCGCCGCCGGTGTGGCGGGCCGTCATCTCCGCCTCCGCCGCGATCACCCGCGCGTCGGCGGGGATGCTGCTGGCGCACTCGGCGGACCGCACCACCCTCGGCAGGCTCGCGCCCCGCCGCCCGCTGACCGACTACCGCAACCAGCAGGAGGCCGTGCTCGGCGCGCTGGCCGCCGCCCACGCGCTCACCGCCGTCGCCGCGCACGTCACCGCCCCCCGCCCCGCCGCCCCCCAGGCCCCGGCCGCCGGCGGGCCCGACACCGCGTGGGCGCCCTGGTCGGCGGTCGACCGCGACCTGGCGCTGCTGAAGGCCGCCGCGACCGCCCAGGCGCAGCAGACGGTGTCGGCGTGCCGGGTGCACAGCGGCGCGCCCGGCTTCGCCGCCGCCGAGCGCCTCAACGCCTACCGCGGCCTGGCCCACGCCTACCAGAACGCCGGCGGCGACAACGAGCTGATCCTCTACGACACCGCCCGCGCCATGGCCGACCTGGACCGCTACACCCCGCCCGAGCCGGGCGCCGGCCCGCCCGACGGCGGCGACCTGGACTCCCCGCGCGTGTGGCTGTTCCTGGCCCGCGACGCCGAGCGCCGCATGCGCGACCGGCTCGCCGGCCGGGTCCAGGACGCGCTGGCCGCCGGCGGCGACGCGTTCACCGCCTGGAACGGCAACCTCGTCCTGGCCGCCAGGACGGCCGCCGCGTGCGCCGACCGGATCGTGCTGGAGATCTGCGCCGCGTCCGCCGCCGCCGACCCGGACGGGCTCGGGCCCGTCCTGCGGCTGCACGCCCTCAACGTCCTGGACCGCCGCGCCCCCGACCTGCTCAACGAGGGCGCCGCCCCGCCGGGTTTCCTGGACGAGGTGTGGGCGGCGCGGCGCCGGGCCTGCGACGTGCTGGCGCCGCGCGCGGCGGACCTGGCCGCCGCGTTCGAGCTGCCCGCGCCCGTCACCGCTCCCGCCGCGTTCCTCACCGGCCCGGCCGGCCGGTGACCCTCCGCCCGGGACGGCGCGAAACGGCACGCCACGCCGCGAATTCGGCAAGGAGCCGGGGGAACCGGCGAGGGATGGCTACCGTTCTCGTTAGACAGACCGATCGCGGGCGCCGGCCGTCCGCTGTCCCGATACGGAGGTAGACAACAGTGGGAGTCAGTCTGAGCAAGGGCGGCAACGTCTCGCTGACCAAGGAGGCTCCCGGACTGACCGCCGTCGTGGTCGGTCTGGGCTGGGACGTGCGGACCACCACCGGCACCGACTTCGACCTGGACGCCAGCGCCCTGCTGGTGTCGGCCGAGAACAAGGTCCTGTCGGACCAGCACTTCGTGTTCTTCAACAACCTCAGGAGCCCCGACGGCTCGGTCGAGCACACCGGCGACAACCTCACCGGCGAGGGCGAGGGCGACGACGAGCAGATCAAGGTCAACCTCAACGCCGTCCCCGCCGAGGTCTCCAAGATCGTGTTCCCGGTGTCGATCTACGACGCCGACGGCCGGCAGCAGAACTTCGGGCAGGTCCGCAACGCGTTCATCCGCGTGGTGAACCAGGCCGACAACAGCGAGATCGCCCGCTACGACCTGTCGGAGGACGCCTCCACCGAGACCGCCATGGTGTTCGGCGAGCTGTACCGCAACGGTGCGGAGTGGAAGTTCCGCGCGGTGGGCCAGGGCTACGCCTCCGGCCTGGCGGGCATCGCCTCCGACTACGGCGTCAACGTCTGACCGGCGAGCCGAACGCACGCGCCGAACGCACGCGCCGAACGCACGGCCGCACCGCGGGCCGGGCGCACGGCCGAGAGTCCGCAGCGGGGCGCCCCGGAACCGTCCGGGGCGCCGCGCCGCCTTCCGCCGGGCCGGGCGGCCCCCCCCCCGCGCGGCGGCCCCCCCCCGCCGCGCTTCGACCGGCCCGCGGGCCGCGCCGGGTCCGCGCGGTCGCTGCGGGCCGGGGCGGGCCGGGGGCGGTCGCCGGGTCAGCAGGCCGGGACGACGGCCAGCGCCTCGACCTCGATCAGCAGGTCGTCGCGGACCAGCCGGGACACCTCGATCAGCGACGCGGCCGGCTCCACCCCCTCGGGCACGAACTCGGCGCGCACGGACCGCACCACGCCCACGCCGCCCGCGTCCCGCAGGAAGTACCCGAGCCGGATCACGTGCTCCCAGGTCGCGCCCGCGGCGGTCAGCGCGGCCTCCAGGTTGCCGAACACCTGCCGGGTCTGGGCCTCCAGGTCGCCGGGCCCGACCAGGTTCCCGGCCGAGTCCAGGGCGACCTGCCCGCTGACCACCACCAGCCGGCCGGGGACGTCGACGGAGATGACGTGGCTGTAGCCGGGGCCGGGCGCCAGGCCGGGCGCCTCGACCTGCCGGATTCCCGAACGCGGATCACTGCTCATCACAAGATCACCTTACGGCGTCCCGGCCGCCCCGCGCGGGCCGCCCGCGGGGTCAGCCGAGCAGCTCCTCGCGCAGCCGCGTCTTGAGGATCTTGCCGCCGGGGTTGCGGGGCAGCGGCTCGTCCCGGAACCACAGGTGGGCGGGCACCTTGAACGCGGCGATCCGCCCGCCCAGGAACTCCTTGATCTCCTCCGCGGCGACCTTCTCCCCGGGGCGCGGCACGATGACCGCGCCGACCTCCTCGCCGAGCACCTGGTGCGGGACGCCGATCACGGCGCAGTCGGCCACCGCCGGATGCTCGTACAGGGCGGCCTCGACCTCGGCGCAGTAGATGTTCTCCCCGCCGCGGATCAGCATGTCCTTGGCGCGGTCGACGATGTAGACGAACCCGTCGGCGTCCAGCCGGGCCAGGTCGCCGCTGTGGAACCAGCCGTCGCTGAACGCCTGCGCGGTCGCCTCCGGCTTGTTCCAGTAGCCCTTGATGACGTTCGGGCCCTTGATCAGCAGCTCGCCGACCTCCCCGGGCGGCAGTTCGTTCCCGGCCGGGTCGACGACCTTGACGTCGCAGACCGCGACGGGCGGGCCGACGCTCTCGGGCCGCTCCAGGTAGTTGACGCCGCCGTTGTAGGTGGTCACCGAGGAGGTCTCGGTGAGGCCGTACCCGTTGCCGGGGACCCGCTCGGGCAGCCGCTCCTTGATGGTGTCCAGCAGCGCGGGCGCGGCGGGGGCGCCGCCGTAGCTGACGCCGGTGAGGCTGGAGGTGTCGTACCGGCCGAACTCGGGGGAGGTCAGCACCTGCCACGCCATCGTGGGGACGCCGCCGAACCCGGTGACCCGCTCCCGCTCGATCAGCTCCAGCGCCTTGGTCACGTCCCACTTGTACATCAGCACCACGGTGCCGCCCTGCAGCGCGCTGGTCACCAGCACCGAGTGGCAGCCGGTGGCGTGGAAGAACGGCACGCTCAGCAGCGTCACCCGCGGCTGCGGCGCCATCAGCTCCTCGACGGTGCGGCCGGCGCGGACCCCGGCCGACAGGATCCCGTAGGCGAGGCTGACGGGGTTGGTGGCGATGTTGCGGTGCGTGCCCAGCGCGCCCTTGGGGCGGCCGGTGGTGCCGGAGGTGTAGAAGATGGTGGCGTCGTCGTCGGGGCCGATCGCCACGTCGGGCAGCGACGCGGCGGCCGGGTCGCCGGGGTCGCCGAGCACCTCCGCGAACGGTTCCGCGCCCGCCGGCAGGGGCCCGTCGGGGCGGACGACCAGGCACGCCGCGCCCAGGCCCGGCAGCGCCCCGGCGAGCCGCTCGGCGCGCTCGGCGTCGGCGACGAGGACCTTGGCGCCGCTGTCGGACAGCCCGTACTCCAGCTCGGCGGCGGTCCACCAGGCGTTCAGCGGCACCACCACCGCACCGGCGACGGCGGCGCCGAAGAACGCCACCGACCATTCGGGGTAGTTGCGCATCGCGATCGCGACCCGGTCGCCCTTGCCGACGCCGTAGCGGTCGATGAGCCGCCGCGCGAACGCCGCCGCGGCCGCGTAGTGCGCGGCGAAGGTGAGCCGGTCGCCCTCGTAGACCAGGAAGTCGGCGTCGCCGTGGGCGCGGGAGATCTCCAGGATCTCCCGCAGGGTGGGCGGGGCGTTCTTCCACACCCGGGTCCGGACGCCGCGGATGTCGACCTCGTCCATCTCGAACAGGCTCCCCGGCGCGGTCAGCCGCTCCCTGACCTCGGCGATGCCCGGCAGCCCGCCGGGCGGCGCGGCCTGCCGCCCGCTCTGCCTGTCACGATCCTGCACTGGACGGTCCTGCACGTCGCGCCTCCCGCGGGGTCACGGCGCGCCGCCGCGCGGCCCGACCGCCGAACACGGTTCGGTGCGCCGTCTCGAAAATCTATGATCCGCGTCACGCGCAGGTCAACGCCCCATCGCCGCCCCGCCGCCGGGGCGGGGCCGGCGGCGGCCGCGCGGGAACGGTCCGAACGAAGATCCTCACCTGCGACAATGGGGGCATGACCGAACGCAGGCCGATCGAGTACTGGTTGTCGGACATGGACGGGGTCCTGGTCCACGAGGGCCGCCCCGTGCCCGGCGCCGACGAGTTCATCCGCCGCCTGTCGGCGGCCGGGACGCCGTTCCTCGTCCTGACCAACAACTCGATCTACACCCGCCGGGACCTGTCGGCCCGGCTGGCGGCGGCCGGCCTGCAGGTCCCCGCCGAGTCGATCTGGACCTCGGCGCTGGCGACCGCCCGGTTCCTGGCCGACCAGCGCCCCGAGGGGTCGGCCTACGTGATCGGGGAGGCGGGGCTGACCACGGCGCTGCACGAGGCCGACTTCGTGCTGACCGACATCGACCCCGACTACGTGGTGCTGGGCGAGACCCGCACCTACAGCTTCTCCCAGATCACCCGCGCGATCCGGCTGATCGAGGGCGGCGCCCGGTTCGTGGCGACCAACCCCGACCCGGTCGGCCCGTCCCCGGAGGGGTCGCTGCCCGCGTGCGGCGCGGTCGCCGCGATGATCACGCGGGCGACGGGGGTGGAGCCGTACTTCGTCGGCAAGCCGAACCCGCTGATGATGCGGACCGCGCTGAACGTGGTCGGCGGGCACAGCGAGTCCACCGCGATGATCGGCGACCGGATGGACACCGACGTCGTCGCCGGCATCGAGGCCGGGCTGGAGACGATCCTGGTGCTGACCGGGGTGACCCGCAAGGACGAGATCGCCCGGTTCCCGTTCCGCCCGAGCCGCGTCGTCAACTCGGTCGCCGACCTCGTCGACCTGGTCTGACCCGCGGCCTCCCGCGCGGCCGCCCGCGGGCCTCCCGGGGGGAGGCGGGGGCGGTCAGCCGACGGCGCCGAGCGCGGTCATCAGGCCCAGCGCGTCCGACACCACCCAGTACTCGGCGAACCGGCCGTCCTCGGCGCGGAAGATGTCCTGCCCGCGGAACGACACCCGCGTCCCGGGCGCGGCGGTCGCGCCGGGCACGCCGCCCCGGTAGGTGCCGTGGAAGGTCCACGCGGCCGCGACCATCCCGCCCCCCGTCCCGTCCCCGACGACCGGGCCGGCGTCCAGGCCGGTGCGGACGCCGGAGAAGTACTCGTGGGAGCGGCGGACCTGCTCGGCCGCCTCGGCCGGCCCGTGCACCTCCAGGTCCGGCCAGTGGCCGGTGAAGCCGGGCGCGAGGATCTGCTCGGCCACCGCGAAGTCGCCCTCCCACACCTCGAACAGCCAGCGCCGGTACAGCGCGTCCAAAGAACCCGCGTCCAAAGAACCCATGCCGCCCACTGTGCCCGCCGCCGCGCCGGGCCGAACACGCCCCGGCCGTAGACTCGGACGCGCCATGCGCACGATCAGACAGGGCGGCTCCCGCGAGCTGGAGATACGCCGATCCCGGTTCGTCTGCACGCTCGCCCGCGCCGCCGACGAGGCCGAGGCCGCGGCGTTCATCGCCGCGCACCGCCGCGCCCACCGCGACGCGACCCACAACTGCACCGCCTACGTCGTCGGGGAGCACGGCGAGATCACCAAGAGCAGCGACGACGGCGAGCCGGCCGGGACGGCGGGCGTGCCGATGCTGGAGGTGCTGCTGCGGCGCGGCCTGACCGGCACCGCCGCGGTCGTCACCCGCTACTTCGGCGGGGTCAAGCTCGGCGCGGGCGGCCTGGTGCGCGCCTACTCCCAGGCGGTCGCCGACGCCGTCGACGCGGTCGGGGTGGTCGAGCTGCGCCCGGCGGTGACGGTCACCGTCGGCGTCGACCACGCCCTGGCCGGGCGGTTCCTGGGCGACCTGCACGCGGCCGGGCACCGGCCCGGCGACGTCCGCTACGCCGCGACCGTGGAGGCCGACGTCGCGGTGCCCGCCGAGGACCTGGCGGCGTTCGAGGCGTGGGCGGCGGAGGTCACCGCGGGGCGGGCGGCGCTGCGGCGCGGCGCGGCCGGCCACATCGAGGTCCCGGTGCCCTGACCGCCCCCCGCCCCGGCGGCCCGCGCCCCGGCATCCGTGCGCCCCCGGCGGCCCCGGGCCCCGGGTCAGGCCAGGAAGTCGGCCAGGACGGGCGCGAGGACTTCGGGGGCGACGTCGTGGCTCTGGCCGTCCAGGGTGCGGTGCGTCCCGGCGGGCAGCAGCGCGGCCACGCGGCGGGCGGTGTCGCGCATCCAGGCGGGGCTGTCGCCGCCGTCCACGACCAGCGCGGGTGCGGACACGCGGGCGATGAGCGCCTCGGGCATCGCGCCGCCGCGGGCGTCGTCCATCACCGCCGAGTCGTAGGCCAGGGTCGGCGCGAGCGCCTCCAGCGCCGCCCACATCGGCGAGTTGCGGGCCTGCGCCACCATCTCCCGCGGCATCCCCACGCCCTCCATGAACAGCGCGAGCGCGTCGCCGCGGCGCCCGTCGGCCAGCAGCCCGGTCAGCTCGGTGTTGTAGGCGCGCGCACGGGTCAGCCGGTCGTCGTGGCCGGAGTGGAACGGCGGCTCGAACAGCGCGAGCCGGGTGACGGGCAGCCCCGCCGCGGCGGCGCGCAGCGCCAGCACCGCGCCCGAGGACATCCCGTACACCGCGGCGGACCCGCCGGCCGCGCCGAGCACGGCGGCCAGGTCCTCGATCTCGCGGTCGACGGCGTAGGGCGGGGTGTCGCCGCTGTCTCCGCGGCCCCGCCGGTCATAGGCGAGGACGGTGTGCCGGCCGGCGAGCAGCCCGGCGAGCGGAGCGGCCGACCCGCGGTCGTTGAGCGCCCCGCCGACGCAGACCAGGGCGGGGCCGCTCCCGGTCCGGTCGAAGGCGATGCGGGTGCCGTCCTTGGAGTGCACGGTTTCCATGAGGGATGCCCTTCCCAGGTGTCGCGGCCCGGTGCGGGCCGTCTCCCACCCCACCTGCCGGGCGGGCGGCGCCGCAACCGACACGCCGCGCGGCCCGCCGGCCCCGCCGCGGGGGCGGCCGGGCGGAGGCCCTCCGGGAGGCGCCGCGGCGGGTGTAGCCTTTCCCGCGATGGGCAGCGGGACGGTCGCCGGCGACGGGGTGAGGGCGGAGATCCTCCGGGCCGCCGCCGCGATGCTGGCCGAGCGCGGAACGCCCGCCTGCGCGGCCGACATGTCCGACATCGCTGCGGCGGCGGGGGTGGACCGCGAGACCCTCGACCTCTGGTTCCCCAGCCGCGAGGCCCTGCTGCACGCGCTCTACGAGGCCGCGCTGGCCGACCTGACCGCCCGGCTGGAGGACGCCCGCCTCGACCGCGTCCCCATCGAGGAGGCGGTGGCCCGGATGACCCGCGCGACGATCGCCGCGGCCTGCCGGCACCGGGCGCTCGGGCTGCCGGACCGGACGCCGCGGGAGGCCCGGCTGATCGAGCGGCGGCTCGCGGGGCCGCTGCGCGCGGTGTTCGAGCACGGCGCCGCCGCCGGGCACTTCCGCGCCGACCTGCCCGTCCACACCCTCGCCGAGCTGTACTTCAGCCTGCTGGAGGGCGTGGTGTCGCGCGTCCTGCGCGACCGCCTGGGCGTGGAGGAGGCCACCGCCGCCGCGACCACCCTGTTCCTGTCCGGGGCGCTCGCCCCGCCCGCGCGGCGCGGCTGACCCCGCCGCCGCGATCGCCGGCCGATCTTGCGGTGCGGCGGGGGGCGCGGCATAGCCTGAGCCGCGGGCGGCGGAGGCGAGGTGCGTGGCGGTGGCGGGGCTGGAGCCGGCGGTGGCCGCGGGGCTGGTGCTGCTGGCCGTGGCGGCCGGCATCGGGATCACCGCGGTGGGGCCGGGCGGGGTGCTGATCACGGTGGGCCTGTTCGCGTTCACCGGGCTGCCGCCGGCGCGGGTCGCGGGCACCGCGATCGTCACCAACGTCGCGACGGGGGTGCTGGGCACGGCCGTGTACACGCGGTCGGGGCAGCTGCGCGAGCCGCGGACGCGGCGGACGGCGGCGCTGCTGGCGGCCGCGGCGCTGGTGGGGACGCCGCTGGGCGTGCTGGCCAACGGCCTGGTCACCGGCCGGGCGTTCGGGGTGCTGCTGGGGGTGTTCATCGCGCTGGTCGCGGTGCTGGTGCTGCGGCGGCGCCCGCCGGACGCCGGCGGCACCGGACCCGGGAACGGAACCGGGGACGGGGACGGGGCGGGGCGGGGGATCGGGTGGCCGGCGGCGGTGGCGGTCGGCGCGGGCGTGGCGGCGGTGGGCGCGATGTTCGGGGTCGGGGGGCCGCTGCTGAGCGTCCCGCTGCTGATCGCGCTGGGGATGCCGGTGCTGCCGGCGCTGGCGGCGGCGCAGGCCCAGTCGGTGGTGATCGCCGCCGCCGGGACGGCCGGGTACGTCGCGGCGGGCGCGGTGGACTGGCGGCTCGCGGCGCTGCTGGGCGTCCCGGAGCTGGCGGGCGTGCTGGCGGGATGGGTGATCGCCCGGACGGTCCCGGCGGCCGCGCTGAAGGGCGCGCTGGTGGTGTGCCTGCTGGTGCTGGCCCCCTACGTGGCCCTGCACGGCTGACCGCACGACCGGCCCGCACGGCCGGCCCGCACGGCCGGCCCGCACCGGGGGTCTGCGGGCTGGTCTACGCGGCCGGTCTACGCGGTCGGTCTACGGGGTCGGTGCCGCGCCCGCACGGCCGGTCGCGCGCTGGGGGCGGGCGCGCAGGCGGCGGAGCATGCGCGCGTCGGTGAACCCGACGGCGCGGGCGGCGGCCTCGGCGGTGGCGCCCTGCGCCATGAGGTGCTCGGCGTGCTCCAGCCGCAGCTCCTGCTGGTAGCGCAGGGGCGTGAGGCCGGTCGCGGCGGCGAACCGGCGGGTCAGGGTGCGCTCGCTGACGCCCGCGGCGGCGGCGAGGCGGGCCAGCGGCAGCGGGCGGGTGTAGGCGGCGTCGATGAGGTCCTGCGCGCGGTGCACCGGGTCGGACAGGTGGGCGCGGTACCGCAGCATCGCGCCGGCCTGGGGCTGGTCGCCGTTGCGGCGCGCGTACACGACCATGGTGCGGGCGACCTGGGCGGCGGCCGCGGGGCCGTGCCGGACGGCGAGCAGGTGCAGGGCCAGGTCGATGCCGCTGGCGATGCCGGCCGAGGTCAGGACGCGGCCGTCGGTGACGTAGAGGACGTCGCGGACGACGGCGGCGCGGGGGTGGCGGCGGGCCAGGTCGTCCTGCAGCTCGTGGTGGGTGGTGCAGCGGCGGCCGTCCAGCAGCCCGGCGTGGGCGAGCGCGAACGCGCCGGCGCAGACGCTGGCGACGGTGCCGCCGGCGGCGTGGTGGGCGACCAGCCGGCGGGCGGCGCGCGCGGAGATCGGCGGGGCGTGGGGCGTGCCGTCGCGCCACCGCCATCCGGGGACCATGACGGTGTCGGCGGCGGTGAGGTCGGGCCAGGCGGCGGGCGCCCGCAGCGGCAGGCCCTGCGCGGTGGGCACCTCCCGCTCGCCGGCCCGCCCGTCTCCCGGCCCGCCTCCCTGCCTGTCTTCCGGCCCGTCTTCTGGGCCGTCTTCCTGCCCGGTCCCGGGGTGGTCGGCGACGTAGGCGAGCCGGTAGGGCAGGCCGGCGTCGGCGGCGGTGGAGAACACCTGGGCAGGCCCGGCGAGGTCGAGCAGATGCAGTCCGGGGACGAGCAGGAAGACGACGCGGTTCACGATCCGGTCAGCCTACCGCCGCCGCTTCGGGGCCGGTCGCGGGGGCCTGCGCGGGGGCGAGGTCGTCCAGGCTCGCGATGGTGGCGAAGCGCCCGGCCAGGGCGTACTCGGTGCGGGCGATGATCTGGTCGGCGGGCAGGGTGGCGGGGTCGGCGAGGATTTCCTGCAGGGGCCTGCCGGGCGGGGCGTCGCGGTGCTCGATGGGGAAGGTGGCGGTGGCGTCGGTGACGAAGGTGACGCGGTAGCCCAGGTCGGCGGCCAGCCGGGCGGTGGTCTCGCAGCACTGCTCGGTCTGGATGCCGCAGACCACCACCTCGCCGATGCCCCGCGAGGTCAGCAGCTGCGCCAGCCCGGTGGTGGTGAAGGCGTTGCGCGAGGTCTTGGTGAGGACGGGTTCGCCGGCCCCGGGCGCCAGCCCGTCCATGAGGCGGACGTGGCCCAGGTCGGGGTCGAACGGGCCGCCGGTTCCGGGTTCGGCGTGCAGCACCCACACGACCAGGTCGCCGGCGACGCGTGTCGCCGCGACCAGGCGGGCGGCGCGGCCGGCGATGTCGGGCGCCGACACCGCCGCCCAGTTCGGGCGGCGGCGGAAGGACTCCTGGACGTCGATGACGAGAAGCGCTCGGTTCATGCCGCCGATCCTGGCCGGTCGCCGCGCGCGGCGGCAGGCACGATCGCGGCGCGATGCGGAACGATCCGGTCACCGCACGGTCACCGCGCGGGCGCCGCCCGGCGGCCGCCTGCCGGCTTCCCGGCGGAAAGGAGTTTGGCCGGTCGCGGGAGGGGACGTTCTGGACGGGCATCCCCCGGGTGGCGGGGTGCGGACGATCGAGGGGGCAGCACATGGGCGTGCACGGCACCGGCGGGGACGCGACCGCGCGCGGCGTCCCGCCGGACAGCGCCCCGCCGCGGGGCGGGCCGCCGAGCATCGGGGTGGAGGAGGAGTTCCTGCTGGTGGACGCGGTGTCGGGGGAGTGCGTCCCGGACGCCGAACGCGTCCTGGCGGCGGCCGGCCCGCACCGCTGGACCGGATCGGGCGGCTCCTTCCAGAACGAGCTGCTGACCTCGCAGGTGGAGGCCGCGACGGGCGTGTGCCGCGACCTGGCCTCGCTGGGCGAGCAGCTGCGGTTCGGGCGGGCGCGGCTGGCCGCGGCGGCGCGGGCGGGCGGTGCGCTGCTGGTGTCGTCGGGGACGCCGGTGCTGGACGGCCCGCCCCCGCCGCCCGCGCGCGGCGACCGGTTCGCCGAGATCATGGCGGTCTACGGGGACGTGGTGGAGGACTACCAGGCGTGCGGCTGCCACGTCCACGTCGCCGTCCCCGACCGGGAGGCGGCGGTGGCGGTGGTGAACCATCTGCGCCCGTGGCTGCCGGTGCTGCTCGCGCTGTCGGTGAACTCGCCGTTCGACCACGGGCGCCCCACCGGCTACGCGTGCCGCCGGATGGTGGAGATGGCCCGGTTCCCCGGCGCGGGGGTGCCGCCGTGGTCGGCGTCGGCGGCCGCGTGGGACGCGCGGGTCGCGGCGCTGGTGGAGGCGGGCGTGCTGGTCGACCCGGCCATGACGTTCTGGCTGGCGCGGCCGTCGCCGCGCTGGCCGACGGTGGAGGTCCGCGCGGCGGACGCGGCGCCCACCGCGGATGACGCGGTGCTGCAGGCGGCGCTGGTGCGGGGCCTGGTCGGCGCCGCCCTGGCCGATCTGTCGGCGGGCCGGGAGGCGCCGCGGGCGGACGGGCAGGTGTGCGCGGCGGCGCTGTGGAACGCGGCCCGGCACGGCCTGGGCGGCACGCTGGCCGACCCGGTGACGCGGCGGGCCGTCCCGGCGCGGCGGCTGGTGGACGACATGGTCGCCCGCGCGGCCCCCGCGCTGGAGGACACCGGCGACCTGGACACGGTGTTCACGCTGCTGGAGGCGGTCCGCCGGGCCGGGACGGGCGCGGACCGGCAGCGCCGCGCCGCCCGCCGGGGCGGCCCCCGCGCGGCGGTGCGGATGCTGGCGCGGCAGACCGAGTCGGGCCGCCTCACCGGGGGACCGCCCGCCCCGCCGGCCGGGCCGCCCGTCCGGCGGCCCGGCACGCCACCGCACGCGACCCGAGGGGAGGAACCGGGCGTATGGGACCTGCGTGAGCGGGTACCGGAGCCTGACGCCCCCCTGACGACGGAGGACACATGACCGCTCCGCAGGCTCCGGCCCGCGAAGACGCCGCGACCGCACCGGACGCGCCCGGCACGGCCGCGCCCGGCGCCGAGCCGCCCGGCACGGCGCACGGCACGGTGCCGGCGCTGCCGCTGCCGCGCGGCCCGCTGTCGCAGGCCGTGATCACCGCCCTGCGGTCCGGCCCGCCGCCGGGCGACCCGGACCGCCTGCCCGCCGCCCTCCCCGATCCCGGGGCGCAGCCGGCCGACCCCTACGGCGACGACGTGCAGCTGGCCCTGCACACCTGCTACGAGCTGCACTACCGCGGCTTCACCGGCGTCGACCCCGGCTGGGAGTGGGACCCGGCGCTGCTGCGGCTGCGCGGCGCGCTGGAGGCGGCGTTCCTGGACGCGCTGCGCCGCGACGCCCTCCCCGGAGCCGACGCCGCCGCCACCGATGTCGAAGGGGCGCTGGGGGAGCTGCTGGTGGAGCCGGTGGACGCCCGCGGCGTCTCCCACCACCTGCGCGACGACGGCGAGGCGTGGCAGCTGCGCGAGCACGCGGCACTGCGGTCGGTGTACCACCTGAAGGAGGCCGACCCGCACGCCTGGGTGATCCCGCGCCTGCACGGCCGCGCCAAGACCGCGCTGGTCGCGGTGGAGAACGACGAGTTCGGCGGCGGCCGCCCCGGCATGATCCACCAGGGCCTGTACGCCGGGCTGCTGGAGGACCTGGGCCTGGACCCCGCCTACGGCGCCTACGTGGACGCCGCCCCGGCGGCGATGCTGGCGACGGTGAACATGATGTCGCTGTTCGGGCTGCACCGGTCCCTGCGCGGCGCCCTGGTCGGGCATTTCGCCGCCGCCGAGATCACCACGGCGCCGTCCGCGCGGCGCATGGCCCGCGCCCTGGAGCGCCTGGGCGGTGGCCCGCGCGCCCTGCTGTTCTACACCGAGCACATCGAGGCCGACGCCGTCCACGAGCAGGTCCTGCGCCACGACGTGGTCGGCGCGCTGCTGGCCGCCGAGCCCGCCCTGGCGGGCGACGTGGTGCTGGGCGTGCGGGCGACCGGGCTGCTGGAGGACCGCCTGGGCGCCCGCCTGCTGGACGCCTGGCGGGCCGGCCGGCCGGCGCTGCGCCGCCCCCTGCCCGACGCGCCGCCCGACGCGCCGTCCGCCATGCCGCCCGGCGCGGGGCCTGACGCGGGGCCTGACGCGGGGCCTGACGCACCGTCCGACGGGGGAGAGGGGACCGGGCGATGATGCTGCTGAGACCGCCGGGGGTGTACCGGCCGCAGTCCGACACCTCGCTGCTGACGGGCGCGCTGACCCGGACCCTGACCCGCGGGGGCGTGCGCCCCGGCGCGCGGGTCCTGGAGCTCGGCACCGGAACCGGCGCGGTCGCGCTGGCAGCCGCCCGCGCCGGCTGCGACGTCGTCGCGGTGGACGTGTCGGCGCCCGCGGTCCTGGCCGCGCGGATGAACGCGCGGGTGCGCGGCCTGCCGGTCCGGGTGCTGCGCGGCGACCTGTTCGCGCCGGTCGCCGGCGAGGTGTTCGACGTGATCGTCGCCAACCCCCCGTACGTGGCCGGGGACGCCGACCCGGCGGCGGTGCGGGGCCGGGCCCGCGCGTGGGAGGCCGGGCCGGACGGCCGCGCGCTGCTGGACCGGATCTGCGCGCGCGCCCCGCGGCACCTGGCGCCGTCGGGGACGCTGCTGCTGGTGCACTCGGCGCTGAACGGGGTGGCGGCGACGCTGGTGTCGCTGCGCGCCGCCGGGATGCGCGCGTCGGTGGTGGCGCGGCACCGCGAGCCGTTCGGGCCGGTGATGCGGCGCCGCGCGGCGCGGCTGGCGGCGCGGGGCCTGCTGGGCCCCGGGCAGCGGCACGAGGACCTCGTCGTGGTCCGCGCCGACCGGCTCGGGGCAGCCGCCGCCTGCGGCGGGGCGTGCGGGGAGGCTTGCGGGGAGGAGGGCTGTGAGCACCGGAACCAGGCCGCCTGACCGCGTGCCCGAGGCCGGCGCCGGACCGGAGGGCGCTCCCGCGGAGGGGAGCGCGAAGGATCGCGCGCCGGGGCGCGGGCCGGCGGGGGAGCGGCGGCGGGTGCGGATGGTGCCGGGCGGCCCGGTTCTGGTGGAGGGCCCCGTCGAAGTCGTCCTGGAGGACGGCTCCACGGTCGTGTCGGAGCGGTGGCTGGTCGCGCTGTGCGCGTGCCGCCGGAGCCGCTCCTACCCGTTCTGCGACACCAGCCACCGCCGCCGCACCCGCGGGTGACCGGCCGCCGGCCGGTTCGGGCGGCGCAGGCGGTGGGAGTGCGCCGAGGCGGGCGCGGCGGTGACCGGAGCCGCCCCGGGGAGGCGAGGACCGGCACCCCGATCACGCGCACGGAAGCGGGCATGCGGGGTCCTCTTCCATGGAGCGCCCGAAATATTGCCCACTGCGTCCGTGAGGCGGCGAGGAGCCGGGCCGGTTCCCGTCAGCCGCCGAGGCTCTCCAGGGCGACGTCCAGGCGCTGCGCCAGGGCCTCGATCTGCTCCTCGTTGGCGCCGGTGTCCAGTTCGGCGATGACGGCGTCCCGCGTGGTGATCACCATCGCGTCCTCGGGGCCGCCGCCGCGGCTGGGGTCGGTGGGGACGACGGTGGCGCGGCCCCCGACGACCACCAGCGCGGCGTCGCGGTCGGTGGAGGCCAGCAGGGTGTGCAGGTGGTCGGAAGTGATCGTGGGCATCTGGTGACCTCCGAGAGCGTGCGGTGGACATGGTCGCTGAACAGTCGCTGAACGGTGGGATGCGCCGGGACGCCCGCGCCGGCGGCAGGGGGTCAGGGTTTGCGGCCCGCGCCGGTGGCGAACTCGCGGGCGCGGGCTGGGCCGCCGGTGCCGGGCGCCAGCGGCGGGGTGTCGCGCCCCGACCCGGCGCGCAGCCCCTCCAGGAACTCGGCGAACGCCTCGCGGGCGCTGTGCCGGGGCGTCCAGCCGAGCTCGGTGCGGGCCCGCGAGGTGTCCATGACCGGGATCTCCAAGGCCAGGTCGAACAGGCCGGGCGAGGCGGGCACCAGGTGCAGGTTCCACGCGGCGGCCAGCGCGGCCCGCACCCCGCGCCGCGGCACCCGGACGGTGCGGGCGCCCAGCAGGTCGGCGAGTTCGGCGGCGTCGACGACGGGATCGGCGGCGATGTTGAACGCGCCGCGCACGTCCCGGGTCGCGGCGAGCCGGAACGCCTGCCCGGCGTCGGCGGAGTGCAGGAACTGCATCCGCAGGCCCGGCATGTCCGGCACGACCCGGATGAGGTCGGGGCGGGCGAGCCGGCCCGGCAGCAGCGGCCCGGCGAACAGCCGCCGCTGCTCGCCGGCGCTCTGCCGCTCGAACACGAACCCCGGCCGGAGCCGCACCACGCGGCGGCCGGGATCGGCGGCCTCGAACGCGTCCAGCAGCCGCTCCACGTACGCCTTCTCCCGCGAGTAGGCGGCGCCCGGCCACCCGTGCGTCGGCCACGACTCGTCCACCGCGCGGTCCTTGGGGCCGGGGGAGTAGGCGCCGACCGACGAGGAGTACACCAGCGCCGGCACCCCCGCCTCGGCGACGGCGTCGAACACCCGGCCGCTGCCGATCACGTTGGCGTCCCAGGTGACCGCGGGCCGGTGCGTGGGCTGGAACAGCCACGCCAGGTGGATCACGACGTCGGCGCCGCGCATCAGCGGCACCAGGTCGCTGTCGGTGACGTCGGCCTCCGCCCACTCGATCTTGCCGGTGCCGGCCGGGTCGGTCTCCCGCGCCGCGCCCGGCCCGGGCTCGCGCCGGCTCAGCCCCGTGACGGCGGTGACGGCCGGGTCCTCGGCGAGCGCGCGCAGCGTGCTGGTCCCGATGTTGCCGGTGGCGCCGGTGACGACGACGCGCATGGCGATCTCCCCCTCGGTCGGCGGTCCTCGGTGCGGGACGGGCGCGTCCCCGCAGGTGGACGGCCCCATTCCCGGCCTGCGCCGATCTATGCCCGCGCCCCGCCGCCGACCTCCCGCCCGGTCGGGTGGGGGCCGGTCAGGTGGGGCGGCAGTGCAGGCACGGGCGGTACCCGGCCGCCCGCGCCGCCGCCAGGGTCGCGAACCCGCGCCGGTGACCGGGCCCGATCCGCCGCGCGTCCCCGCACGTGGGGTAGCACACGATCCCGGTGGTGTCCGAGCCGACCAGCCGCACCCCGCGCCGCGCCAGCTCGGCCGCGCCGTCGACGTCCACGTCCTCGGCGCGCAGCAGCCGCTCCTTGGCCTCCGCGCCGAACACGTAGTCGCCCAGCGACCCGTCCGACCGGGTCACCCGATGGCAGGGGATCAGCAGCGGCACCGGGTTGCGGCCCAGCGCCGACCCGACCGCCCGCACCGCCCGCGGACGCCCCGCCCGCGCCGCCACCCACGCGTACGGGCGGGTCTGCCCGCGCGGGATCTGCGCGGCGGCGGCCAGCACGGCGGCCTCGAAGTCGCTCAGGCCCCGCAGGTCCAGCGCGAGCCCCCCGGCCCGGCCGGTGCGCAGCGCCGGCAGCAGCCCGGCCGGGGGGCGGGCGGCGGGCAGCAGCGGCCGCGCGAACCGGGACCGGAACGCCTCGGCGAACTCCCGCTCGCCCATCCCGGCGCGCAGGAAGGCCACGCCCCGGTCGGTGAACGCGACCTGCAGCCCGGCCAGCGGCCCGTCCTCCAGCGGCCCGGGCACGCGGACGCGGCGCGCGGCGATGCGGTCCAGCAGCGCGGGCGGCGCGTCGGCGGCCAGCCCCGCCAGCTCCCGCGCCAGCTCGCCCTCCGGCCGGTCGGTCCCGGTCATCGCGGACCCCCTCCCTGTGTCTGCCCTCTCGGCGTCTGCCGTTCCGGTCCTCCGTCCGGCTCCTGCCGGTCGGCGCGGAGCCGCCGCAGCCGCGCCAGCCCCCGCGACACGTGCGACTTCACGGTGCCCTCCGGCAGGTCCAGCACCGCCGCCACCTCGGCGACGGGCAGATCCGTCACGTGCCGCAGCACCACCGCGGCCCGCTGCGCCGCCGGCAGCTCGGCCAGCAGCGCCGCCAGCTCGCGGCCGGTCTCGCGGCGCGCGGCGGCGTCCTCCACGCCCTCGCCCGGGTCGGGCGGGTCCGCGACGTCCTCGACCGGGCCCGCCGACGCGGGGCGCCGCGCCGCCGACCGCAGGCTGTTGCGCCACACGTTCGTCAGGATCGCCAGCAGCCACGCCCGCGGCCGCAGCCCCGCGACGCGGTCCGGCCCGTACCCGGCCAGCGCCCGGTAGGCGCGCAGGAACGCCTCCGCCGACAGGTCCTCGGCCTCGGCCCACCGCCCGCACAGCCGCAGCGCGGTGGAGAACACCGCGCCCCGGTACGCCTCGTACAGGGCCGCGAACCCCTCGTCCAGGTCCCGCGCCAGCGCCGCCGCGACCTGCGCGCCCGCCGCGTCGCGGGCGCCGCCCGCCGGGGGGCGCGCAGCAGCCTCGTCCGTAACCGTCACATCCGTTCAACACCGCCCCCGCCCGCCCGGTTGCACCGCTCGCGGAACACCCCGGGACGGCACGGGGCGGGCGGGGGTCAGCCGAGCCAG
This sequence comes from Spirillospora sp. NPDC127506, assembly GCF_040302145.1. Taxonomy (NCBI): domain Bacteria; kingdom Bacillati; phylum Actinomycetota; class Actinomycetes; order Streptosporangiales; family Thermomonosporaceae; genus Spirillospora; species Spirillospora sp. NPDC127506. The sequence continues at coordinate 101,989 of NZ_JBEORG010000023.1, forward strand.
CCGGGGCGGATCACGCCGGTCTCGTAGGCCAGCACCACCAGCTGCGCCCGGTCCCGCGCCCCCAGCTTGGCCAGGATACGGCTCACATGCGTCTTCGCCGTCGCCGGCGACAGCACCAGCCGCCCGGCGATCTCCTCGTTCGACAGGCCCGCCGCGACCAGCTCCAGCACCTCCCGCTCCCGGTCGGTCAGCTCGTTCAGCTCCGCGGCGGGCGGCGGCGCGGAGATCCGGGACGCGAACTCGGCGATCAGCCGCCGCGTCACCGCCGGCGCCAGCAGCGCGTCGCCGCGCGCCACCACCCGCACCCCGTGGATCAGCTCCGGCGGCTCGGTGTCCTTCACCAGGAACCCGCTGGCCCCCGCCTTGATCGCCCCGTACACGTACTCGTCCAGGTCGAACGTCGTCAAGATCACCACCCGCACGCCGGCCAGGCGCGGGTCGGCGATGATCCGGCGGGTCGCCTCCAGCCCGTCCAGCACCGGCATCCGGATGTCCATCAGCACCACGTCGGGCCGCAGCTCCCGGGCGCGCGCCACCGCCTGCTCCCCGTCCCCGGCCTCGGCGACGATCTCGATGTCGTCCTCGCCCTCCAGGATCGACCGGAAACCCGCCCGCACCAGCGTCTGGTCGTCGGCCAGCATCACCCGGATCACGCGCTCTCCTCCATGTCCGCCGTCTCGTCGTCCGCCGCGCGGCCCGGCCGGCCGCCGCCGTCCAGCGGCAGCTGCGCCGCCACCCGGAACCCGCCCGCCGGGCCCGGTCCCGCGGTCAGCTCCCCGCCGACCGCCGCGGCGCGCTCCCGCATGCCCCGCAGCCCGTTGCCCTCCGCGGCCGCCCCGCCCCCGCCCGGGCCGGCGCCGTCGTCCTCCACCACCACCGTCACCGCATCGGGCAGGCACCGCACCTCCACCGCCACCGCCGCCGCACCCGAATGCCGGACGGCGTTGGTCAGCGCCTCCTGCACGATCCGGTACCCGGCCGGCCCCACCGGCGCCGGCACCGCCTCCAGCACCGCCGTCCCCGCCGCCCCGGGCTCCGGCAGATCACCGGACCGCCGCACCTCCAGCCCGGCCTGCGCGGCCCGGTCCAGCAGCTCACCGACCCGCGCCAGCGACGGCGCAGGCGCCGCCGGCCCGCCCGCCCCCGCACCGGACCCGCCGGCGTCGCACCCGCCGGCGCCGTACCCGTCGACCTGCCGCAGCACGCCCAGCACCCCGCGCAGCTCCCGCAGCGTCTCCTTGCTGGCCGCCCGGATCGCCTCCAGCGCCGCATACGCCCGCTCGGGGTCGCCGCGGCGGTGCAGCGCCGCCCCGGCCTGCACGTTGATCAGCGACATCTGGTGGGCGAGCACGTCGTGCAGCTCCCGCGCGATCCGCAGCCGCTCGGCCACCGCACGGCGCCGCGCCTCGGCCTCCCGGTCCCGCTCGGCCTCCGCCGCGCGCCGCTCGGCCGCCTCCGCCCGGTCCCGCCGGCCGCGCACGTACTGCCCCAGCGCCACCATCACCAGCAGCCCCAGCGTCAACGACGCCACCCCCCGCGCGTCGGTGATCGCGTCCGGGTCGTCGCTGCGGTCCCCGCCCGCCGCCAGCGACAGCGCCAGGAACCCCGCGTTGGCGGCGATCACCGCGCCCAGCGACACCACCAGCCGGCACTCCACCGCCGCGTTGAACAGCGCCACCCACAGCAGCACCGCCACCGGCCCGTCCGGATACCCCAACGGGTAGTACAGCGGCGGCACCGCCACCGCCACCGCCAGCACCGCCACCGGGAACCGGCGCCGCCACGCCAGCGAAAGCGTCCCCACCGCGATCAGCGCCAGCCCGCCCGGCCACAGCGGACGGTCCCCGGGCTTGGCGGCCGCCTCGCTCAGCCACACCGTCACCACCAGCGCCGCCGCCGCGAGGACCGCGTCGCCGGCCGGGCCGCGCGCCAGGTCCCGCAGGCGGCGCAGCCGGGCCCGCATCGCACGGCGGATCGCAGGCGCTGTCACGGGCCAACCGTAGTTCAGCCGCACCCCGCCCCGCGATCTTCACCCCGGGGGCACCCCTGACCTTCGGCAGTAACACCGCAGTTCACCGGCCAGTAGCGCGGGGCCCGTGAACGCCTCCGCGGCCCACGGCACCCGCCCGCGCCACCGCCCGCACCGCCGCGACCGGTGCCGCGACCGCTGGCGTGCGCGCGCTGCGGCCGTCCGCGCTGCGCGCCGCCGCGCGCCGCCCCACCCGCGGCGCGCTGGTCAAGGACGTCCTGCTGTACGCCGCCCTGGCCCTCCCCGCCGCCACCGGCATGATGTCCCCGCCGCGGCCCGGGCAGGCGTCCTGGCCGCCGCCGGCGAACTGCGCCGCGCCGCCCCCGCCACCGGCATCATCATCCTGACCACCTTCGGCGAGGACGAGTACATCGCCCACGCCCTGTCCGGCGGAGCCGGCGGCTTCCTCCTCAAATCCGGCGACCCCCGCGAGCTCATCGCCGGCGTCCGCGCCGTCGCCGGCGGCGCCGCCTACCTGTCCCCGAAGGTCGCCCACCGCGTCATCGCCCAGGTCGGCGGCGGCCTCGCCGGCGGCGCCCGCGCGTTGTCGGCGTCAGCGGTGCACCCCGAAGTTGAACGACGCCGTGCCCAGCCGCCCGTACAGCACCAGCCACAGCGACACCAGCTGCTCCACCGCCCGCGCCGTCGACAGCGGCCCCAGATCCACGATCCGCTCGCCCGGCCACCCGAAACCCCCCAGCAGACCGGCCGTGACCCGCTTGGCGTCCTCGTCGTCCCCCGACACGAACACCACATGCGGCCCCGGCACCGACGACGGCCGCACCATCACCGTCCCGTTCATCGTGTTCAGCGTCTTCACCACCCGCGCCCCCGGGAACGCCTCCTGGATCCGCTCGGCCAGGCTCAGCCCGCCCGGCGCCAGCACCGCCGGCGGGAACCCCGCCGAGAAGTCCAGCGGATTCGCCACGTCCACCACCACCCGGCCCGACAGATCACCGGCCGCCCCCAGCGCCTCCAGCGACGCCGCGCCGTTCGTGGCGTTCACCACCACCTCCGCGTCCCGGCACACGCCCGCGAAGTCCCCGTGGCGGCCGCCGTGCTCACGCGCCCACTCCGCCGCCCGCGCATTGTCCGCGGTCCGCGACCCCAGCGCCACCTCATGCCCGGCGCTCACCAGCGCCGACGCCAGCCCGCGCCCCACCTCGCCCGTGCCCAGCACCGCAATCCGCATCTCGCCGTCCCCGCCTTCCAACCGTGGTCGCAACGCGGCCCATGCTGGGCGGACCACCCCCGGCCCGTCCAATACCCGCAGTGATAACCAACGGCTATGACACCGGGGGAGAGGGCAGAACCCGAACCGCGCGCCCACGAGAAAGGGCCGCCCCGGCGGCGCCTCAGCACCACCGGGACGGCCCCGCCGGCCCGTCTCGGCTAGGGGAGAGGGCCCTGGCGGCGCGTCACGCCGCCCATCACGTCCGGCATCGTCACCGCCGCGTCCTCCAGGGGAGCGTTCACCTGCGCCGCACCGGCCGGCGCGCCCATACCGGCATGCGGCAACGGCCCTCCCAACGGCCCTCCCAGCGGCGAGCCCGCCGCGGCCGGACCGGTACCCAGCAGCACCGCGCCCGCCGCCACGCCCCGCAACGACGTCACCAGCGGACCCAGCACCCGGACCAGCACCAGCGCCACCACCGGCGCCACCACGACTCCCACCAGGAACCCCGCCGCCACATCATGCGGATAGTGCACGCCCACGAACACCCGCGAGAACGCCATCAGCGCCGCCAGCGGCAGCACCACCGGCGCCATCGCCCGCCACGCCACCACGATCGCCGCCGCCGACGCCGCCGCGATCGTCGCGTGGTTGCTCGGGAACGACCAGTCGCCCTGCGGCGGGCACGCCGCGATGTGCACCGCCCCCGCCACCGCCCGGCACGGCCGCTCCTCCTCGATGAAGGACTTCGACACCTCGCTCACCAGATACGCCGACACCACCGCGAACGGCGCCGCCAGCGCCAGCCCCATCGCCCGCGCGTCCAGACCCCGGGCCCGCCACCAGCCCACCACGAACAGCACGGCGAACAGCAGCAGCCCCGCGTCGGTCCCCACGTCCGCCGCCTCATGCACCCAGGACGGCGTCCCCTGCGCGAAATCGGTGATCTCCCGGTACAGATCGGCGCTGAAATCCGGCGCTCCCATGCTCTCCCTCACACTCGCGGGCGGCCCCGCCCGACACCCATGGGCCGACACCCTTGAGACACCGGGCCGACCGCCGAAGTTCACCCTACGGCCACCATCACCGAAAGCCTGTCACTTTCCCGCCATCACCCGCCGGACAACGGCCCCACCCGCTCGGCCCGCCCCGCCGCCTCCGCGTCCCGCCGCGGCCCCCGCCCACCGGCCGCCGCCCGGCGGCGCCGCCGCACGAAACGCACCCCCTCCACCGCGCCCGTCACCGCCAGCGCCAACCCGAGCCCCACCGCTGCACCCCGCACCGGATCGCCCTCGAACGCCGCCCCGCCCACCACGCCCAGCACCACCCCGTACACCGACCACGACACCGCCGCCACCGCCGCGAACAACGAGAACCACCGCAACCGGTAGCCCACCGCGCCCATCGCCGCCGTCACCGCCGTCCGCCCGCCCGGCACATACCGCGCCACCACCAGCACCAGCCCGCCCCGCTCGGCCAGCGCACCCCCCGCCCACGCGAACACCGCATGCCGCCGCGTCCCCGGCCGCAGCCCCCGCACCAGCCGCCCGCCCACCCGGCACCCCACCAGATACGACACGTGATCACCGGCGAACGCGCCCAGCGCCGCCGACGCCGCCACCAGCACCGGCTCCGGCGCACCCGCCGCCGCGTACACCCCCGCCGTGATCACCAAGCTCTCACTCGGCACCACCGGGAAGAACCCGTCGATCGCCGCGACCGCGAAAAGCACCAGGTAGAACCACGGCGACGTCACCGCCGTGTCCACCAGACCCGCAACCCCGCCCATGCCCCCGACGCTAGAAAACGATCACCGCCCCGCGGATCCCGCGAACGGCCACCGCGGCCCCCGACCTTCGGCAGAGGTCCCGCCCCGCGTCCTGCGAACGATGTACGACCCGATCCTCATACCGAAGGAGGACCCGCCGCCCGCCGCCGCGCCACCCTGGAACCACACCGCCCGCCACACCGCCCGCCACGGAGCCGCCATGCGACACCCGCCCCACAACCCGCCCCACGACGACCCCTGCGGCGACCCCGTCCGCGCCTCCGACCACGACCGCGACACCACCGCCGAACGCCTCGGCGACGCCCTCGCCGACGGCGCCCTCGACACCGCCGAACACCGCCGCCTCCAGCAGGCCCTCACCGCCACCACCCGCGGCGACCTGCACCGCCTCACCGCCGACCTGCCCCCGTCCCAGACCGCCCGCACCCGGACCGAACACGCCCGGCGCGCCGCCCAGGACGAAGCCGACGAACGCGCATGGGCCGCCGAATGGCGCTACTGGACCGGCGGCGCCGCCGTCATGACCGCCATCTGGGCCGCCACCGCCCTCCGCGCAGGGGAGTGGACGTTCTACTGGCCCGCCGCGCCCCTCGCCATCTGGGCCGCCATCCTCATCTCCTACGCCATCTGGCCCGCCCGCGACGACTGAAAACCGTTCGCGGCCCCGCCCCCGCATCCGGCACACTCCACACCCTGTGGGACACCTGCACATCTTCGACATGGACGGCACGCTCCTCACCGGCACCACCGCCAACCTCGAAATCGCCCGGCACCTCGGCACCCTCCCCGAACTCCGCGAACTCGAGGCCCGCTTCGCCGCCGGAACCCTCGACACACGCGGCTTCTCCATCGAGATCCACCGGCTCTGGCGCGACCTCACCCCCGACACCGTCGCCGCCGCCTACACCGCCGCCACCTGGCTCACCGGCATCGCCGACGTCTGCGCCGACATCCGCGCCCGCGGCGAGCACTCCGCCGTCATCACCATGTCGCCCGACTTCTTCGCCCGCCACCTCCTCGACCTCGGCTTCGACGACGTCATCGCCTCCCGCTTCCCGCCCCTGCCCTTCACCGGCACCCTCGACCCCGCCGGCATCCTCACCCCCGCCGACAAGGTCCGCATCACCGAACAACTGCGCGCCCGCCACGGGCTCGACGTCGACCAATGCACCGCCTACGGCGACTCCATGTCCGACGCGCCCCTGTTCAGGCACCTCACCAACACCGTCGCCGTCAACGCCGACCACCACCTCGCCGGCATCGCCGCCCTCGACTACCGCGGCACCGACCTCACCGAGGTCTACGCCCTCGCCCGCACCCTCACCACCTGACCGCCCGCCGCCCCCCAGGGGACGGCACAGGCCTTGGGGGAGCGGCGCGCGTCACCCGCCCCCCTCCACCGACCCCAGCAGCGGATGCACCCGCATCGCCGCCTCCAGCTCACCCGGCAACTCGTCCCGGTAACGACCCAGCGTCGACAGGTCCGCATGCCCCAGCACCCGCCGCACCGCGTCCATGTCCGTCGCCGCCGCCAGCAGATGAGTCGCCGTCGTATGCCGCAGCCCGTGCGGCGTCACACTCCGCCGCCGCCCCGGCTCCACCCGCTCCAGCACCCGGTCGATCACCCCCTGCACATCACCCCGCGCCAGCCGCCGCCCCCGCCACGACAGCAGCAGCGCCTTCGGCTCCCGCCCCCGGTCCAGCAGCCGCCGCCCGTCCGCCAGATACGCGTCCAGCACCTCCACCACCGGACGGGGGAGCGGCACGTCCCGCGTCCGCCCGCCCTTGCCGAAGATCCGCCAGTACCGCGTCCCCCCGTTGACGAAGAAGTCCTCGATGTTCGCCGCCGTCAGCTCCGACACCCGCGGACCCACCGCCGCCAGCAGCAGCACGATCAACCCGTCCCGCAGCTCCGTCCGCTGATCACGCCGCCGCCGCGCCGCCGCCGGCTCCTCCGCCAGCCCCCGCGCCGCACCCAGCAGCCCCTCCGCCTGCTCCACCGTCAGCGCACGCCGCTCCGCGCGCAGCCCGCCCCGCTGCTTCGGCCGCACCGTCACCGCGTCCATCGGGTTCAGCTGCACCCACCCCGCCACCACCGCGTACCGGAACAGCGCCGACACCGAACGCCGGAACCGCGCCTGCGACGCCGCGCTCTGCGACGGACCGCCCCCCGGCTCCACCGCCCGCACCCGCCGCCGCTCATCCGGCTTGCGCGCGAACCGAAGCAGCACCTCATCGACGTCCTCGCCGGTCAGATCGTCCAGCACCCGCTCCGCGCCCGCCAGCGCCGCGAACGTCGCCGCGTCCCGCACGTACACCTCCGCCGACGCCGGCGCCAGCGCACCCGTCGCCGCCTTCGCCCGCACCATCTCCCCGTACCGGTCCACGCACTCGGCCACCGTCAGACGCTGAACACCGGAAGGACGCACCCGCCGGACGCTACCGCCCGCCACCGACAGAACGCCCGTAGGATCGGCACGATGACGGACCGCGCGCTGTTCGACCAGGTCGGCGAGATCATCCGGGGATCCACGCCGCCCGCCCTCGGACGCCCCCGCGTCCAGGTGCGCCACAACGGCGTCAAGGCATGGTTCGGCGACCCCGCACCCCAGCGCGAGCACTACGAGGCCCAGATCATCCCCGCCGAACTCGCCCCCGGCGCCCGCGCCCACGCCGTCGAGATCGGCTTCCACGCCGAGCACCGCGACGAACCCGCCAACCAGGACGCCCTCGCCCGCCTGCTCACCACCGAACCCCGCTGGCGCGCCGAACTCGGCGGCGAACCCGTCGCCGGCGCGTTCCTGGGCCGCGGCACCTGGCGCCGCATCTCCGAGACCTGGCCCGACCTCGACCTCGACGGCCCCGACGTCCCCTTCGAGATCGGCGTCCGGCTCGTCGACTACATCCGCGTCCTGGAACCCCACCGGCGGGTATGACCACCCGGCGGGCACCGCCGGACGCGGGGGAGGAGCCGATGCTGATCGGCACATCGGGATGGATGTACGCCGACTGGCGCGGCGTCCTGTACCCGCCGGGCCTCCCGCAGCGCCGCTGGCTGCACCGCTACAGCGAGGTCTTCCCGACGGTGGAGAACAACAACGCCTTCTACCGGCTGCCCGGCCGCGAGACGTTCGAGCTGTGGCGCGGCAGCACCCCGCCCGGGTTCGTCATGGCGGTGAAGGCCAGCCGCTACCTCACCCACATGAAACGCCTCATCCACCCGGCCGAACCCGTCGCCCGCCTCATGAACGCCGCCGCGGGCCTCGGCCCCAAGCTCGGGCCCGTCCTGCTGCAGCTCCCGCCGACCCTGCGCGCCGACCCCGACCGCCTCGCCGCCTGTCTGCGCGAGTTCCCGGCCGGCGTCCGCGTCGCCGTCGAACCCCGGCACCCCACGTGGTGGACGGACCGGACCCGCCGCGTCCTGGAGGACCACGGCGCCGCGCTGTGCTGGACCGACCGGCTCGGCCGCCCCCAGACGCCCCTCTGGCGCACCGCCGGGTGGCTCTACCTGCGGTTCCACGAAGGCCCGGCCGAGCCCTGGCCCCGCTACGCCGACGACACCCTCAAGAGCTGGGCCGACGAGCTCGCCGGCGCCGACGACGCCTACGTGTACTTCAACAACGACCCGGGCGGCGCCGCCGTCCGCGACGCGCTCCGCTTCACCGACCTCACCGCACGCCCCACACAAACGGACTAAAGGGGAGAAAATGCGCAAACCGGACAGAATTCAGCTTCTGTCCGGTTAACCCCAGGGGAGTAGCGCGGCCCCGGCGGAGGAGGGGGCCGTTTCGGCGCGCACCAGACGTCGGTTCCTGTGCCGGACCAGCTTCCCATGTCCGCGCGCCATGCCCTTGAGCAACCTCCCGCGGGGGGACAGGGCGTGAGACTCCGGCAGACTCGGGCCATGAGCGATCTCGTCCCGCCGCCGCGCCTGGCCGCGCCGACCACCGCGGTGCGGGCGTCGTTCCTGGCCGGGGAACGCGCCGACCAGGAGGCGGACGGCGGCTCCGCGGACTGGCTGGACGAGGCGTACCGCGACTTCGACGCGTTCGTCGCGCGGCGCCGGGGCGTCCTGGTGCGCTGGGGCGTCCCGTGCACGACGTTCTGGTACATCTCGGGCGAGCGGTATCTGGGCACGCTGATCGTGCGGCACCGCCTGACGCCTGGAGCTGGCCGAGATCGGCGGGCACGTCGGCTACCACGTCGTCACGCCATGACGGCGGCGCGGCCACGCGACGCGGATGCTGGCCGCCGGGCTGGTGGAGTGCCGCCGGCTCGGGCTGGACCGCGTCCTGCTGACGTGCTCGGCCGACAACGAGCCGTCCCGCCGGGTGATCATCGCGAACGGCGGCGTCCACGACGGCCGCATCCGCGGCGAAGATCGCTACTGGATCGCCCTCGGCGCCGCCGAGGTGCCCTGACCCGCCCGACCCGCAGCGGCGCCCGGCCGCCTCGCGCGGACCCGGTGCCCGGCTTGCGGAATCCGACTGCGCGCGCCCCGTGCGCGCGGTGCGAATCGCGCCCGGATCGCCCCGCTTCCAGCCGGTCTCACGGTTGGTCGATAATGTACATTATGTTAAGTAGAACCTTCAGAAGCCGGAAGAGGGGCCTCCCCGGCTTTCCGGGCCGCTCACAGGACTGACGACGTTCCCGCGTTTCACTCGCCGCTCGGGCCCGGCCTCCTCGGCGGCCTCGGCTCACGGCCCACCTCTCACCTGCGTCGCGGCCTGCCTGCCGTGCGCACTGAGCCGCGTGGCTTGCGCTGAGCCGCGATCTCGTCCCGTACCGGCCGCACGATTCTGCTGCAGCTGACGCGTTGCCGCTGGTCGCCTCTGGGCGAGAGCTGCTGGCGTGAACATTCCATCTGCCACCCAGCGCATGACCCGATGCGGTGCGGCGTCGCCGTCTGCCGCCGGCGGCGCTCCTCGCAGTGCGCGTGGGGAACTGCCTGCTCTCCCCCGCGTCGGCCGGGGCCGGTAACGGTGATCAACGGACGACCGTGTCCGCGACCGGGTGTTCCAGTCGCCATGAGTGCTTCGCGCCCGTCGTTCCGCCGGCCGAGGAGCGGAGGTGGTGCGACCGGACGCGGCGGTCCCCCGCCGTGCGGCAACCCGCGGCCTCTCCCCCGGTGATGACGCTCCGACCATGAGCCAAACGAATATTCCTTGACACGAATATTCGTTTAGAGGAATACTTTGCGCCGTGGAGGCAGTCCTGGCGGCGCTGGCCGATCCGGTCCGGTGGCGGCTCGTCGCGTTGGTGGCCGAGCGGCCCCGGTCGGTCGGGGTCCTCGCGCAGCTCGCCGGGGCGCGGCAGCCGCAGACGACCAAGCACCTGCAGACTCTCGAGCGTGCGGGGATCGTCACGTCCGAGCGCATCGGTCAGCGCCGCATCTACGCGCTCCGGTCCGCTCCCCTGCGGGAGCTGGCGGAGGCGCTGGGCCGGCTCGCCGACACGGCGGAGCGGGGCGGCGGGTCTCGTGAGACCTTCGAGCGGTACGGGGCCAGGCTGGGCGCGGAACGGCTCGCCGCGCGCGAGCCGGGGTGGGCCGACGGCCGCTCGTTCGCGTTCCGCCGGTCGTTGGCGGGGAGCCCGGAGGCGGTCTGGTGCCACCTGACCGAGTCCGCGCTGCTGCGCCGGTGGTGGACGCCCGACGACCTGCGGGTTTCCGAGGTCGTGTTCGAGGCGCGGGAGGGCGGGCGGATCGTCCTGGAGTACCGCGATGCCGAGGACGCCGACGGCTCGGACGTGGTCGTGGGACGTGCGGAGGGGGTCGTGGAGGAGGTGCGGCGCGGTGAGCGTCTCGCTTACCGGCTGTCGCCTCTGCTGCCGGGCGGCGGTCCGGCGTTCACCGGGCGTCTCGTCTTCGATCTCCGGCCCGCCGGCGCGGGCACGGAGCTGGACGTCCTCTACGGGGTGTCGGGGAGCACGGTCGATTCGGCGGATTTCATCGCGGGGATCGAGATCGGCTTCGGGCAGAGCCTCGACAGGCTCGCGGCGGCCCTCGTGGCGCGGGGCACCGAGACGCGGGGCACCGGGACAAGGAGTACGGAATGACCGAGCAGACCGGCGGCCGCAGGGTCGTCACCAACATCGCCCTCTCCCTCGACGGCCGGTACGCCAAGCCGGAGGACCCGCTGGACATGGGGTGGGTGATGCCGTACGCCGTGACGGACGCGGCCCGCGACCACCTGACCGGCCTGTGGGAGCCGGCGACGACGGCCCTGCTGGGGCGGGTCAACGCCGAGGGCTTCATGGGCTTCTGGCCGACGGTCATCGGCATGGAGGGCGTGGACCCGCGTGACGAGGGCTTTGCGAAGTGGCTCGTCGGCACCGACAAGGTCGTGCTGTCCGCGACTTTGGGCGAGGCGCCGTGGGAGCGGACGAGGGTCGTCGGCGGGCCGGTGTCGGAGGTGGTCGCGGGTCTCAGGGCGGCCGGGGGCGGTGACATCTTCGTGCCGTCCAGCCCGAGCGTCATCAAGGCGCTGCTGGCGGACGACCTGGTCGACCGGCTGGCGTTCACGGTGTTCCCGGTGTTCCTCGGCGGCGGGCCGCGCCTGTTCGACGACGGTCTGCCCGCGGGGCGGTGGGCGCTGGCGAGGGAGGCCGCGGGCGAGCACGGCACGTTGTGCCTGGTGTACGACCGGGTGCGGTGAGCCGGCCTGCTCCGCGATGACCGGGGCTGCGGGCCCGGGTGATCGTTACAGTGGCGGGGTCCGCGTGGTCGTGGCCGGTTCCGGGTGGTGTCGCATGGTTCCTGAGGTGTTCGTCCGGGCTTTGGACGGGTTCGAGGCGGTGCTGGCGGCGGTGCCCGAGGACCGGTGGCTGTCGCCGTCGCCGTGCGAGGGGTGGGCGGCGGTCGATGTGGCGGGGCATGTCATCGCCGGGCTGCTGGTGGTGGAGTTGCGGGCGGCGGGGCGGCCCCTCCCCCAGGACGATCCGGATTGGCGGGAGGTCGCCGGCGCGGATCCGGTGGCGTCCTGGCGTGCGGTGCGGGCGCGGATGGCGGCGGAGCTGACGCCCGAGGCGCTGGACCGGCTGGTCTCGCTGGCGTTCGGGGACGCCATGCCGCTGCGGGAGTGGCTGGTGGGGTGCCTGCCGGAGCTGCTGGTGCACACGTGGGATCTGGCGCGGGCCACCGGGCAGGCGGTGGAGTTCGACGCGGATCTGGTGCGGTCGGCTCTGCGGACGGCGGAGCGGCTGGTGCCGCGCGGCCGTGAGGCGGGGATCGTGGGTCCGGAGGTCGGTGTGGCGGCCGGGGCCGGTGATGGGGCGCGGCTGCTGGGGTTGTTCGGGCGGGATCCGGGGGTGTGAGCCGCTCCCCTCCCCCAGGGCCCGGTTATCGGGGTGCGAGGGGGCGGGGCGGCGGTTAGGGTGCGGGTATGCGCCGACGACATTGATCTTCACCTGAGGCGGGGATCGCGCGGAGGTTGTACACCTACGCGTTCCTCGAGGATTTCGTTCTTCTGTATCCGGTATATGCGGTGTTGTTCGCCGATACCGGGTTGTCTCCTGCTGCGATCTCGTCGTTGTTCGTGATCTGGTCGGTCACGACGTTCTCGCTGGAGCTGCCGTCCGGTCTGTGGGCGGACCTGTTCTCGCGGCGGCTGCTGCTGATGGCCGCTCCCCTGCTGGCGGGGGCGGGTTTCGCGTCGTGGGCGTTCTTCCCCTCCTATCCGGTGTTCGCCGCGGGTTTCGTTTTGTGGGGCGCGGGGTCGGCGCTGCGGTCGGGGACGATGCAGGCGCTGGTGTACGAGGAGCTGGAGCGGGCCGGGGCGGCGGGGGCGTACGCGCGGCTGATCGGCCGGTCGGAGGCGGTGTCGCTGCTGGCGGTGGTCGCGGCGTCGGCGGTGGCGTCGCCGGTGCTGGCCGCGGGCGGGTACCGGGCGCTGGGGGCGGCGAGTGCGGCGGCGTGCGCGCTGTGCGCGGTGGCCGGGTGGTTCCTGCCGGAGTCGCGGGGCTCCGGGGAGCGGGAGGAGCCCTCGCTGGGTGCGGTGGTGCGCGAGGGGTGGGCGCAGGTGCGGGGTGAGCCGGCGGTGCGGTGGGCGCTGGTGCTGGTGGTGGTGCTGGAGGGCGTGACGTCGCTGGACGAGTACGTGCCGCTGCTGGTGCGGTCGACGGGGGCGGCGGAGGCGTCGGTGCCGCTGCTGGTGCTGGTGGTGACGGTCGGTGACGCGGTCGGCGGGTGGCTGGCGGGGCGGCGTGCCGGGTGGCTGGCGCCGGTGCTGGTGGTGGGCGCGGTGTGCCTGGCGGCGGGGTCGCTGAGCGGGCGCCCGGCGGGGCTGGTGGGGGTCGCGGCCGCGTTCGGGGTGTTCCGGTGGGCGATGGCGGCGGCGGACGCGCGGCTGCAGGCCCGGATCGGGGACGGTGCGCGGGCGACGGTGACGTCGGTGGCGGGGTTCGGTGCGGAGACGGTGGCGGTGCTGGCGTTCGCGGGGTGGGCGCTGGGTTCGCGGTGGGCGGGCGCGGGGGCGCTGATGGGGGCGGCGGCGGTGCCGTACGCGGTGGTGGCGCTGGTCCTGTGGTCGGGGGCGCGGCGCGGGCGTGTACATCGCGAGATGTAGGCGGTGCCGGGCCGTTACGCCAAAGGCGCAGGGCGGTTGCACGCTCGCGCCTGATTCGCCGGCGGGCGGTGCGCGCCGAGGATCGTGGGGTCGTTTGCGGACCGATTCTTGGAGCGTGTGCCGATGGATGCGTTGATGCTTGCGCGGGTGCAGTTCGCGTTGACGGCGGGGACGCATTTCCTGTTCGTGGCGTTGACGCTGGGCCTGGCGACGCTGGTGGCGTTGACGCAGACGCGGGCGACGGTGTCGGGCAGCGCGGTGCATGCGCGGATGGTGCGGTTCTGGGGCCAGTTGTACGTGGTGAACTACGCGGTGGGGATCGTCACGGGGCTGGTGATGGAGTTCCAGTTCGGGTTGAACTGGTCGGGCCTGTCGCGGGTGTCGGGGAGCGTGTTCGGGGCGCCGCTGGCGCTGGAGACGATCATCGCGTTCTTCGTGGAGTCGACGTTCCTGGGGTTGTGGATCTTCGGGGGGGACCGGTTGAACCGGTGGGTGCACCTGGCGCTGATCTGGGTGGTGACGCTGACGGCGTACCTGTCGGCGTACTTCGTGCTGGTGGCGAACGGGTGGCTGCAGCGTCCGGTGGGGTTCGAGATGGTGGACGGCGCGGCGCGGCTCACCGACGCGGGGGCGCTGCTGGCGAACCCGACGGCGCTGCTGGCGTTCTTCCACATCCTGTTCGGGGGTCTGCTGACGGCGGGTTTCTTCATGGCGGGGGTGAGCGGTTTTCATCTGCTGCGGCGGACGGCGGAGGTGGAGTTCTTCCGGCGGTCGATGCGGATCGGGCTGCTGACGGTGATCGTGTCGGTGATGCCGGTGGTGGTGTTCGGGGGGATGCAGTTCCGCTACGTCCAGCCGACGAAGTCGGGCGGGCACGACGCGGCGGCCGCGGTGGCGGACTTCACGGCGCGGTTCGGGCCGGGCGAGTACATGTCGCCGGCGCTCGCGCGGGTCGGTGAGGGCCTGATGGTGACGATGTGGCTGCTGATGATGCTGGTCGCGGCGGTCGCGCTGGTGAAGTTCCCGTTCGGGCGGTGGCTGGTGCGGGGGCGGGTGTTCCACGTGCTGATGATCTCGGCGGTGCCGCTGCCGTACGTGGCGATGATCTCGGGCTGGGTGTTCCGCGAGGTGGGGCGGCAGCCGTGGATGGTGTACGGGGTGCTGAAGACCGAGGACGCGCTGTCGCCGGGGGTCGGGGCGGGGACGGTCGCGGTGTCGTCCGCGGCGTTCTCGGTGCTGTTCGCGGCGCTGTTCGCGGTGAACGCGTGGCTGCTGGCGCGGTTCGCGCGGCGGGGGCCGGGGGGCGCGGGGCTGGGGGCCGCTCCCCCGGCGGAGCCCGCCGCGCCGGTGGTGACCGCGACGTTCTGACGGGCGGCCGGTGCGCGGCTTGGTGCGCGTCCTGGCGTGTGGCGCGGCCTGTGATCTGACATGTGACGTTTCGACGGGAGCCTGACGATGGATTCTCTCGCGGTGGTGTTGCTGGCGCTGTTCGCCGGCGGGTACCTGGTGCTGGCCGGCGCGGACATCGGGGTGGGGATGCTGCTGCCCTGGCTGGGCCGCGACCAGCGGGAGCGGCGGCTGGTGATCGCGTCGTTCGCGCCGTTCTTCCTGGGCAACGAGGTGTGGCTGGTGGCGGCGGCGGGCCTGGTGGCGGGCGCGTTCCCGGGGCTGGAGCACCGGTTGCTGGAGGAGCTGTACCCGCTGTTCGCGGTGCTGCTGATCGGGTGGGTCGTGCGGGACATGGGGCTGTGGCTGCGGGGCCGGGTGGACGCGGCGGCGTGGCGGTCGGTGTGGGACGGCGCGATCGTGGCGGGGAGCTGGGCGCTGGCGCTGGCGTGGGGGTCGGTGCTGGGTTCGCTGCTGGGCTGGGGGCCGTTCGGCGGCGGGATGAACGCCGGGAGCGTGCTGGGGGTGCCGCTGGCGGCGCTGTTCGCCTGGCACGGGGCGGGGTTCGCGCGGTGGCGGCTGCCGGCGGGCCTGGCGCGGCGGGCGTCGCGGTTCCCGGCGCGGTACGGGTTGTCGGCGCTGGTGATGGCGTGCGCGCCGGTGGTGGCGGGCGTCGAGGTGCCGTGGTCGGAGGTGGTGGCCGGTGGCGGCGGGCTGTCGCTGACGGTGGTGGGGACGGTGGCGGTGCTGCCGTTCCTGCTGGCGTCGCAGGCGCTGGTGTGGTGGACGTTCCGGGGGCGGGTCCAGGGCCCGTCCTACCTGTGAGAGGGGCGGCGGTGAGGGCGGTCGAGCGGCGCCTGCTGCGGCTGCTGCCGCGGCGTGCGGTGCTGCTGCTGGGGGTGCTGGCGGCGGGGCAGGGCGTCCTGCTGGTGGCGCAGGCGGAGCTGCTGGTGCGGGCGGTGGCGGGGCTGGAGGCGGGTCCGCTGCCGTGGCTGGCGGCCGCGGTGGCCGGGCGGGCGGTGCTGGCGTGGGCGGTGACGCTGGTCGCGGGCCGGGCGGCGGCGCGGGCGAAGCGGGGCCTGCGGGAGGCGCTGCTGCGCGCCAGGGCGGATGAGACGGGTGGGGGGGGGGCGCGGGTGACGCTGCTGACGCGGGGGCTGGACGCGGTCGACCCGTTCTTCACCGGGTACGTGCCGCAGCTGCTGGCGGCGTGCGCCGTCCCGCCGCTGGTGCTGGCGCGGCTGTTCCCGGCGGACTGGGCGTCGGCGCTGGTGGTGGCGGTGACGCTGCCGCTGGTGCCGGTGTTCGGGGCGCTGGTGGGGATGCGGACGGCGGCGCTGACGGGCCGGCAGTGGGGGCTGCTGCACCGGCTGGGCGGGCATTTCCGGGACGTGCTGGCGGGCCTTGGGACGCTGCGGTCGTTCGGCCGGGCCGGGCACCAGTCGCGGGTGGTGCGGGAGCTGGCGGGCGAGCACCGCCGCGCGACGGTCCGGGCGCTGCGGGTGGCGTTCCTGTCGTCGCTGGTGCTGGAGCTGGTGTGCGCGCTGTCGGTGGCGCTGGTGGCGGTCCCGGTGGGATTGCGGCTGCTGGAGGGGCGGATGGCGCTGGCGACGGGGCTGCTGGTGCTGGTGCTGACGCCGGAGGCGTACCTGCCGCTGCGGGCGCTGGGGCAGCGGTTCCACGCGAGCGCGGAGGGCGTGGCGGCGGCGCGGGAGGCGTTCGCGGCGCTCGACGCGCCCGCGCCCGCTCCCGCGCCGCGCGGGCGGGTCGTCGCGGCCGGGCGGGTGCCGGAGATCGTGCTGGAGGGGGTGACGGTGCGGTATCCGGGTGCGGAGCGGGCGGCGCTGGAGGGGGTGTCGCTGCGCGTGGCGCCGGGTGAGCGGGTGGCGGTGGCGGGCCCGTCGGGTGCGGGCAAGTCGACGCTGCTGCTGGTGCTGGCCGGGCTGGTCTCCCCCGCGTCCGGCCGTGTTCTGGTGGACGGCGTCGACCTGGCGGAGCTGGACGTGCGGGAGTGGCGGGCGCGGCTGGGGTGGGTGCCGCAGCGTCCGCACCTGTTCGCGGCGTCGGTGGCCGACAACATCCGCCTCGGCGACCCGCACGCCGGTGATGAGCGGGTGCGGGAGGCGGCGCGGGCGGCCGCCGCCGAGGAGTTCATCGGGGAGCTGCCCCGCGGGTACGCGACGGTGCTGGGTGAGGGCGGGGCGGGGCTGTCGGCGGGTCAGCGGCAGCGGCTGGCGATCGCGCGGGCGTTCCTGGCGGGCGGCGCGGTGATGCTGCTGGACGAGCCGACGGCGCGGCTGGACCTGCGCAGCGAGCGGGCGCTGGTGGAGGCGGCGGGGCGGCTGCTGCAGGGCCGCACGGCGGTGCTGGTGGCGCATCGCCCGGCGCTGCTGGGGGCCGCGGACCGGGTGGTGCGGCTGGAGGGCGGCCGGGTCGTCGAGCCGGCCGCAACAGGGCCGGCCGCAACAGGGCCGGCCGCAACAGGGCCGGCCGCAACAGGGCCGGCCGGGATGGCCGCGGCGTGACGGCACGAGCCGTGAGGGGGCTGTCGTGAGGGGTGTGTGGGGTGCGGTGCGGCCGCACGCGCCGCGGCTGGCCGCCGCCGCCCTGGCGGGCGCGGCGGCGGAGCTGAGCGGGCTGGGGCTGATCGCCGCGGCGGCGTGGCTGATCGCGCGGGCGGCGCAGCGGCCGGAGCTGGCGGCGCTGTCGTCGGCGATCGTGGCGGTGCGGGCGTTCGCGCTGGCGAAGGGGTCGCTGCGGTACGCGGAGCGGCTGGCCGGGCACGACGCGGCGCTGCGGGCGCTGGCGGAGTTGCGGGGCCGGGTGTTCGACGCGCTGGCGGCGGCGGGCCCGCGGGCGCGGCCGCGGATGCGGGACGGGGACGCGCTGGCGCGGATGGTGTCGGACGTGGACGCCGTCCAGGACCTGGTGCTGCGGTGCGTCCTGCCGGCGGTCGCGGCGGTGGCGTGCGGGGCGGCGGGCGTGGCGGTGTGCGCGGCGGTCCACGCCCCGGCGGGCGCGGTGCTGGCGGCGGGTCTGGCGGCCGCGGGCGTGGTGTGAAGAACTCCGGGATCGGCCGGGAACTCGGCAGGTTCGGGCTCGACGAGTTCGCGAACAAGAAACTGGTGCGAACGCGAT